>NZ_JCACKS010000247.1:0-34716 GCF_059505505.1 Pelatocladus sp.
GAATCACCATGTAATCTCTTGCGCTACATTTTGAAGTGCGGAATGTGGGTTTAAAATCAAGCTTTATTGTCATGGTTTTAGCTGATACAGCTTTCGGCAGCAAAGAATTCATTCATGGCATACGTAAGTTAAAGTATCAAGCCATTATAGGTGTCGCTATTACCCGTAAGCTTAATGATGGAAGAGTTTTAAAGCATTTACATCAACAAGGACAACAAGTACGTTTAGTTGGTTTAAAATTTCCAACTGTAGCATGGTATTACCTGAAACGCTCTAACGGTAAGCTCGAAAAAAGATTTGTTATATCAACTAGACCCCTAAAAGCTAGCACTATTAAATGGTGGGGAAAGCGCAGGTGGCAGATTGAGGGATGGTTTAAAACTGCGAAACATCGTTTTGGGCTACACCGTTTCGGACAAAAAACTCTGCTTGGCATGTATCGGTGGCTAATTCTCTGTTTTACTGCTTATCTCATTGCCCATTGGACTTATCTATCAACTCAGTCGTCAAGCATACCTGACTGGGGGGAGGCTTCAAAAACTGCACGAGAATCTATTTTCCCTCAAATAGTAGTGTCTCTTCTTTTACTTGAAATTGAGCGTTTAATTCCACTCGTACGTAGTTGTGGTTTTGACATCTATTTTTTCAGGTGCAAGATGTGAGAAGTGTATATTTTATTTTTTGGAAGTCCCTAAATGTACATTAGGAACAAGTCACACATGCGTTTGCCCTGCTCACAACCTTAATTTGTGACTAATGCATCAAGGCAACGTTTCAATTCTTCTGCAAGAATCCGAACATGAGGTTCAATAAACATTGAATAATGATTACCAGGAACAACATGAAGCTCTGGAACCTTTTGAAACAGATTACTCCAATTCTTCTTGGATAGGAAGGGACTGCTAGAGATTCCATTAGTTATTTGTATAACTTCACTTGTTTCAAACAAAGTAATGCGCTTTGGATAGTCCTTGAAAATATAATCTTTTGCTCGTTTCCAAGAAGTGTGAATGCCTACTTTGTAAGATTGAAAAAGATGGGAAACTTCAGTAAAACTAGTATTGTTAGGTAAAAGTTTTAGCTCTACTGCTTCTTTCAAGAGGTAATTTAATTGATGAGCAAAATCAAGTTTTTTTAAAACATCGTATTTGAGTACAAGTTCTTTATTATGACGTGCTCCTAAATAATTAGCAAACAAGAATACCAAAACCCAATCTTCGTTGAAAGGTAGATTCATGATATTGACAACATCTAATAATGCCAGGAAAGCTACTTCCTTTCCTTGTTCACATAACTGCTGTGCCATTTCTAAGGCTACACAGCCTCCTAAAGACCAACCTCCCAATAGATAAGAGCCCTGTGGTTGAATACTATGCAAAGCTTTGAGACATTTAGATGCTATCTCTTCTATGAGAATTGAAGATAGGAACTCATTGTTACAATTTTGAAAATTATTAAGCTCAGATGGTTGTAGTATATAAAAAGGTTGATCATTGCTTAAATAATGTACTAAATTTTCGTAGCATAAAGGATCTAAACCACCAGGATGCACACAAACAAAAGGTAATCTAGAACCTTTAGGCTGAATACATAAAAGTAAATCCGAGGATAAATCAGAATCTCCCATTTTAGCCTTCACTACTAAATTTTTAGTAGCTTCGTATTTAGAATTAGAAACATCTACTAGATGTTCACATAAATTAATTACAAGTTGATTTAAGCTAAACTCTTGAAAAAAGTTTTCTGTTTGTAAAGTTATTTCAAGGTTGGTTTCAACCCAGTTTTTTAAAACCAATGCCATGAGCGAATCCAACCCCATATCCTGAAGTGGCCGCTCTCTATCGAGCATTGATATAGGTATTTCCATTATCCTTACTACTTGTTCTTCTAAATAAGAATTGAGTAACTTTTGTCTATTTTCCAAATCTGCTGCTAAAAGTTGCTCACGAATTAAATTGGGTTGAAATTCTTTTATAACAGAAAATGAATTGGTTGATTTTTCTGACTGGGAAACCAACTCGTCGTTTTTCTGAGGAGAGCCGTTAAAGTTAAAAAGTTCATCTTTCTTTCCATTATTCTTCTCTGTTTGAGAACTTTGAGAATCTTTTACCCAATAACGTTGACGTTGGAAAGGATAGGTGGGTAATGGCAAACGCAGACGGAAATAGTCTTTGTCAAAACCAGACCAGTCCACTGGATACCCATGAAGATATAAACTTAATAGGCTCTCAAGTAAGACTTGCCAATCAGACTGAGTGGGACGTAAGCTGGGTAAAAACATACCCATCTCTGAAGCGAAACAATCACTTGCCATAGGTAGTAAGCTGGGTCTAGGACCAATCTCCAGAAATATTTCCACCCCTTGGCGTTCGAGTGCTTCCATCCCTGCAAGAAATTGCACTGGTTGCCAACAATGCTGACACCAGTAATCAGCACAAGAGATTTCAGTGGTGATAGACTTACCAGTCACAGTAGAAACAAAACTGATTTTGGCTGGAGCATAATTGACACTAGCAACAAGCTGAGAAAATGGCTCTAGGATCGGCTTGAGCAGAGGGGAATGAAAACCACGAGAGACACTCAAGCGCTCAGTATAAATTCCTTGTGCTGACAAAGATGAGACCACAGTTTCAATAGCAGCAGGTAAACCAACAATCACTGTATTGTTGGGTGCGTTAATCGCAGCAATAGTAATCTGCTCAGTATAGGGTTGAATGGCAGCACTCACGAGTTTTGCATTCGCCAATACAGAAACCATTTCTGCAATTGGAGTCAAAGTCTGCATTAAACGACCACGTTCAGCTACCAATTTTAAAGCTTCTTCTAGACTAAAAACACCAGCAATCGTAGCAGCAACATATTCGCCAAGACTGTAACCCATCACTACATCCGGTTCTACGCCCCAACTGCGCCATAATTCCGCTAAAGCATATTCGATTGCAAATATGGCAGGTTGAGCATATGCTGTATTCTCCAGCAATAACTCTTGCTGATGGTCAGCATACAAAACTTGCACTAGAGGCTTATCTAGAAATGGTTGCAGAATTTGCTGACAATAGTCGAGGGTACGGCGGAAAGTTGGTTGTGTTTCATACAGTTGTCGTCCCATACCCAGGTACTGACAACCCTGACCAGTGAATAAAAAGGCAATTTTAGAGCGTTTTGTTGCTGATACTGGTGGAGCGAGTGTGGCTAATTTCTGTGCCAGTTCAGCAGTGGATGAAGCAACTACACCAATTCGCTCAGAGAAATGCTCTCGTCCAGTATTAGCTGTGAAGCAGATATCTGGCAGATTTTGCTCAGGGTGTTTGGCTAAATGATGTTGATAACGAGCCAGCAATTGTTGCACTGCTGATTGTGATTTAGCCGAGAGAGTCAACAGATGCAAGGGTCGGTCTATTTGGGGTGGCAGTGGCTCTGGTGGCAGTGCTTGTTCTAATATTACATGAGCATTAGTACCACTAAAGCCAAAAGAGCTAACCCCTGCTATTCTGGTGTTGTTTATTGTCTGCCATGGAACGGTCTGTGTTGGCACTTTTACTGGCAGTTCATCCCAGTTGATGTGAGGATTAGGTTGTTGAAAATGCAGGTGTGGAGGAATTTGTTGATGTTGGAGTGATAGTACTACTTTGATCAAGCCAGCCACCCCTGCTGCTGCTTCTAGGTGACCAATATTGGTTTTCACAGAGCCGATGAGTAACGGTTGTGATGGTGATCTGCCTTCTGCTAAAACTGTGCCTAATGCTCTGACTTCTATTGGGTCGCCTAGAGGTGTGCCTGTGCCATGAGCTTCTACATAACTTACTTCATTTGCTGCTAGTTTCGCATTTTTTAAGGCTTGACGAATAACAGCTTGTTGTGATGAACGATTAGGCACTGTCAAGCCGCTACTACGACCATCATGGTTAACTGCTGAACCACGAATTAAGGCTAGGATGTTGTCTTGATCAGCAAGGGCATCTGAAAGACGCTTGAGAATGATCACTCCACAGCCTTCAGAACGGACAATGCCGTCAGCTTGATGGTCAAAAGTTTTGCAACAATTATCAGAAGTTAGCATATGAGCTTTTGAGAAATTGATACTAACTTCTGGTAATAAGAGTACATTTACACCACCAGTTATGGCTAAATTACACTCTTTATTTCGTAAGCTTTGGCAAGCCAAATGAATTGCCACCAACGAAGAGGAACAAGCTGTATCAACTGCAAAACTTGGGCCTTGCAAACCAAGAAAATAAGATAAGCGACCTGCTGCTACAGAATGAGAATTGCCTGTAGCCATATATGCATCAATCTCTGCAGGTTCTCTATTTAGCAGTTTTTGCAAATAGTCATTGTGACAAATGCCGATAAATACTCCTGTTAGACTATCAACAAGTTGCTTCGGTGCAATACCTGCATTTTCTAATGCTTCCCAAGTTACTTCTTGCAATAGACGCTGTTGTGGATCTAGACTAACTGCCTCACGAGGAGAAATGCCAAAAAATTTGGCATCAAACTCTTGTAAATGATCCACAAACCCTCCATAACGAGTACATATTTTCCCAAGAGCATCAGGATCTGGATCATAGTAAGTCTCTATATTCCATCGCTCTAATGGCACTTCACCAATAGCTATTTCCCCATGAGATAATAGTTGCCAAAAAGTTTCTGGGTTATTAGCGCCTCCTGGAAATCGACAACCCATACCAATAATAGCTATTGGTTCGGTCATAGCCTTTTCTAAAGCGTTGAGCTTGCTTTTCGTTTCTCTGATCTCAATCAGTGCTTTCCTAATCAAAGACTGATAATCTATGTCAGTTAAGTTTTGGCTCATTATTTTTACTCTTTCTCAGTAGTTTCTAGTTCTTTAACCAGCAGATGAGCAACTTCTTGTAAAGATATATCTGTTAAATCAGCTAATGAATCATTCTTGCCATTTTCTTGAGGCTGTACATCAAGCTCAGAGGTAGAAAATTCTATTGGCAGCACTTCATAAGCTAAATAGTTAACTAACGTTTCTAAAGTAGGATATTCCAGCGCTATTGTGGAAGGCAAAGAACATTCCAAATTGTTGCGGAGCAGATTTCTTAACTCTACAGAAGTTAAGGAATCCATTCCTAGTTGAAAAAATCCTTGTTGTTGATCTAGCTGTTCTGATGAATTTAGCCGTAAAACTTTGGCAACTAACGAATTGACATGGGCTAACAAATGGGCATGACGTTGGTTTACAGGAATTGCTTCTAGCTGTTTGAGAAAACTAGTTATTTGCTGCTGATCTTGTCTATGTATCTGTGTGAAATCGCTGAAGAATGGGGATACTGAAGCTTGATCAAACTGTGTCCAGTTTATAGGCACAACTCCTATTTGAGCAGGAGAGTTTGACCATAATTTTTCTAGGATCTGCAATCCAGTTTCTGGGGTGATAGAACCGACTCCCTTCATGCTCATCTGTTGATTTAAGTGTCGTTGAGCAGCTGCGCCAACTTCAGTCCATGGGCCCCAATTGATACTTAAGCCTGTTAACCCTTGTGTTCGTCGATAAGTAGCCAAAGCATCTAGAAAAGCATTAGCAGAGGCGTGGTTAGCTTGACCAGAAGAACCCAACAAAGAAGCTGCAGAAGAAAATAGGACAAAGAAATCTAGTGGCAATTTCTGAGTTAAAGTATGCAAATGCCAGGCTCCGTAAACTTTAGGAGCTAAAACTTTTGCAAAACGTTCCCAAGTTTGTTGTAGTAGTATACCATCATCTAATAAACCTGCTGCATGGATAATGCCCCGCAAAGGTGGTAAAAATTTTTCGATTGTTGCTAGTACATAGTTCACTTGTTCTAGCTGGGAGATATCTGCTGATAGGACAACAACTTGAGATCCTGCTTGTTCCAACTGTTTTAACTGATTACCAACAACTGGGTTAGGGGTACTACGACCTACTAATACTAGATGTTTTGCACCATGCTGGACTAGCCAATTAGCTGTAAGTACACCCAAACCACCCAAGCCACCTGTTATTAGGTACGTCCCATCCTCAGACAAACTGACAGGCTCTTGAGATATTGTACGTGTACCTGACTGTTGAGAAATCACGATTTTGCCAATATGTTTGGCCTGTTGCATATAGCGGAAGGCATCAAGCACATCCGTAAAAGCAAATATTGTTTGTGGTAAAGGTTTGAGGTTCCCATCTCGGAATTTTTGCATCAGTTCATCAAACATTGACTGTACTAATGCAGGTTGTTCGTAACAATCTTTTACTAAATCAACTAAAAAGTAGGAAATATCTGGTCTTACCTGCTTTGCTTGCTCAATTTTCCAAACTCCATTCTTACCAATTTCTAAAAAGCAGCCTTTTTCACGTAAGATCGATAGACTCTTGGAAATAAAATCTCCATTTAGGGAATTGATCACAACATCCACTCCCTCTCCATTGGTTTTTTCCATGATTTCATTAGCGAAATCAAGAGTTCGAGAGTTCATAATGTGTTTAATCCCCAGGGATTGAAGAAATTCCCATTTTTGAGGACTGGCAGTGGCAAAGATTTCTGCTCCAGCTAGCTTTAATAGTTGTATGGCTGCTAACCCGACGCCTCCAGAGGCAGCATGTACCAGTACCCGGTCTCCTGGAGATATTTCAACGTTAAGCAAGCTACTACACACTGTTAAAAACGCGACTGGAATTGTAGCTGCTTCTTCAAAGCTCATATCCTCTGGTTTGTGTATAACTAAAGTAGTCTTAGCAGTGACATACTGACCGAAACTGCCTTGGACTAAAGCAATAACTGGATCTCCTATCTTAAAGCCTTCAACTCCTTCCCCAATTCTTACTATTCGACCAGAACATTCCAAACCCAAAGGACCAGGATCTCCAGGATACAAACCCAATACATTAAGAACGTCTCTAAAGTTCATTCCTGTAGCACAGACCTCAATTTCTACTTCATCAGCATTGGGTTGACGGTGAGTGACTGGTTGTAGCTGTAGATTGTCTAAGGTTCCTCGACTAGATACTCCTAAACGGATAAATTCAGATTGTGGTATATTAATTTGTTTTTCTCTATTATTTTGACCAAGTTTACTACGTACCAATCTAGCTACATAACGAACTTGATCTCGATAAGCAACTTGGTCTTCTTTTGTACTCTTTGACCAAATTTCTGTAAATAGGTGTTCTACTTCGTTCTTTTGAGGTTCTGGATTTAAATCAACCCGTACACAATTTAGTTCTGGATGCTCTAAAGTAATAACCTTACCCATGCCCCACAAGGGAGATTGAGGCAATCCCAAAATATTTTGCTCTGATTTTACCGATACAACACCTCGGGTTACCAACCATAGGGAAGGAGATGAAGCAAGTTGAGCTTTAACCAATGATTGTACCAGCTGCAATGTGCTGCCACATACATCATTTAAAGCTGCTTGAATATTTGTAATTGTCAATGCTTCTGTTGTTGTATTTAAACCCCACAGATGCACAACACCATACAAAGAAGATGTATGCGCTGTAATTTCTGTAAATAGCTGCTCAAAGTCTTCAGGGTTAGCTGGGTTAATTTTGAATTCTCTTTCTGTTAACTGTTCATATGTATTACCTGGGAGGACAACAGTACATACTTCCCCCTGTGCTTCTAATTGCGCTGTTAAATGCTGACCAATACCAAATTCATCAGCTAAAATCAGCCAATTTTTTGCTTCAGAATTGCTGGTTTGCACCTCCTTTGGTGACATAGACCCTGACAGCGTTTGCGGCCACCACTCTATTTCATAGAGCCAGTCGTCTAAAGATTGTTGCAGAGAGTTCAAGAAGGTATAACTATGAGCTTTTCTAGCTTTAAAGCCCATCACCTCAGCAAGGATTTGACCTTCTTGATCTAACAATCGAATGTTGCCTACTACTTCTTCTTTAGATTTCTCCATTGGCAGGGAGTAGGCATGACACCATAATTGAGAATAATTACTAGGCTTTTGGTAAAAATATAATTTCTCGATGCTAAATGGCACAAAAGTTTCATCGTCCTGAAGAACTACAGTTGCCATTAGCAATTGAAAACAAGAGTCAATTAGACTTGGGTGCAATTGGTATTCCTCAACATTATCTAGTGTTTGAGGAAGTTGCATATGACATATAGCCTCTCTATCTCCCTTCCATATGGACTTGATCCATTGGAAGCTTGTACCTAAATGAATATGGCGTAGTTGTAAAAACTGATAAAAGTCAGCGCTAGATATTTCTTGTTTGCATTTGTCTTGTAAATTTTGAATGGAGACTTTGTTCAAAGTTGGTGTAGCAGTTAAATATTTCCCTTGAATAGAAATTTTTCCGTTGACATGGTTGCTCCATGAATTGCTTGCATTTGCTGCTTCACTTTCTAAACTAATGAGTTTAAAGGAAGCTGTGCCACTGTCTTCTGGGGTAATAAGCAATTGAATGTTGCGTAATTCTTCTGAGGAAATTACCAGCGCTTTGGTAAAAACAACATCTTCTAAAATACAGTGTTGCTCACCCAAAGTTAGCTTGATCGCTCCCAAAAGCAAGGATATGTGAAATGCTCCCGCGACAACAATTTCTCCATAAACCTGATGATCATTGAGATAAGGAAAATCATTGATGCTAATCTCAGATGTAAATAAAGTTTCTTTAAGTAAAGGAGATTGAAGTTTAGCACTGAGTAAGGGGTGAAGAGATGTTTTTCTTTGAGATAGAGATAGTAGTCCACGAGCTTGCTTTGTAGTTTCTACCCAATAACGTTGACGTTGGAAAGGATAGGTGGGTAATGGCAAACGCAGACGGAAATAGTCTTTGTCAAAACCAGACCAGTCCACTGGATACCCATGAAGATATAAACTTAATAGGCTCTCAAGTAAGACTTGCCAATCAGACTGAGTGGGACGTAAGCTGGGTAAAAACATACCCATCTCTGAAGCGAAACAATCACTTGCCATAGGTAGTAAGCTGGGTCTAGGACCAATCTCCAGAAATATTTCCACCCCTTGGCGTTCGAGTGCTTCCATCCCTGCAAGAAATTGCACTGGTTGCCAACAATGCTGACACCAGTAATCAGCACAAGAGATTTCAGTGGTGATAGACTTACCAGTCACAGTAGAAACAAAACTGATTTTGGCTGGAGCATAATTGACACTAGCAACAAGCTGAGAAAATGGCTCTAGGATCGGCTTGAGCAGAGGGGAATGAAAACCACGAGAGACACTCAAGCGCTCAGTATAAATTCCTTGTGCTGACAAAGATGAGACCACAGTTTCAATAGCAGCAGGTAAACCAACAATCACTGTATTGTTGGGTGCGTTAATCGCAGCAATAGTAATCTGCTCAGTATAGGGTTGAATGGCAGCACTCACGAGTTTTGCATTCGCCAATACAGAAACCATTTCTGCAATTGGAGTCAAAGTCTGCATTAAACGACCACGTTCAGCTACCAATTTTAAAGCTTCTTCTAGACTAAAAACACCAGCAATCGTAGCAGCAACATATTCGCCAAGACTGTAACCCATCACTACATCCGGTTCTACGCCCCAACTGCGCCATAATTCCGCTAAAGCATATTCGATTGCAAATATGGCAGGTTGAGCATATGCTGTATTCTCCAGCAATAACTCTTGCTGATGGTCAGCATACAAAACTTGCACTAGAGGCTTATCTAGAAATGGTTGCAGAATTTGCTGACAATAGTCGAGGGTACGGCGGAAAGTTGGTTGTGTTTCATACAGTTGTCGTCCCATACCCAGGTACTGACAACCCTGACCAGTGAATAAAAAGGCAATTTTAGAGCGTTTTGTTGCTGATACTGGTGGAGCGAGTGTGGCTAATTTCTGTGCCAGTTCAGCAGTGGATGAAGCAACTACACCAATTCGCTCAGAGAAATGCTCTCGTCCAGTATTAGCTGTGAAGCAGATATCTGGCAGATTTTGCTCAGGGTGTTTGGCTAAATGATGTTGATAACGAGCCAGCAATTGTTGCACTGCTGATTGTGATTTAGCCGAGAGAGTCAACAGATGCAAGGGTCGGTCTATTTGGGGTGGCAGTGGCTCTGGTGGCAGTGCTTGTTCTAATATTACATGAGCATTAGTACCACTAAAGCCAAAAGAGCTAACCCCTGCTATTCTGGTGTTGTTTATTGTCTGCCATGGAACGGTCTGTGTTGGCACTTTTACTGGCAGTTCATCCCAGTTGATGTGAGGATTAGGTTGTTGAAAATGCAGGTGTGGAGGAATTTGTTGATGTTGGAGTGATAGTACTACTTTGATCAAGCCAGCCACCCCTGCTGCTGCTTCTAGGTGACCAATATTGGTTTTCACAGAGCCGATGAGTAACGGTTGTGATGGTGATCTGCCTTCTGCTAAAACTGTGCCTAATGCTCTGACTTCTATTGGGTCGCCTAGAGGTGTGCCTGTGCCATGAGCTTCTACATAACTTACTTCATTTGCTGCTAGTTTCGCATTTTTTAAGGCTTGACGAATAACAGCTTGTTGTGATGAACGATTAGGCACTGTCAAGCCGCTACTACGACCATCATGGTTAACTGCTGAACCACGAATTAAGGCTAGGATGTTGTCTTGATCAGCAAGGGCATCTGAAAGACGCTTGAGAATGATCACTCCACAGCCTTCACCCCTTCCAGTACCATTGGCAGCAGCATCAAAGGTTTTGCAACGTCCATCTTGAGAGAGAGTCTGAGAAACAGATAGAAAAACAGTAACTTCAGGGGAGAGGACAAGATGGACGCCACCAGCGATCGCCATATTGCATTCACGAACACGTAGACTTTGGCAAGCCAAGTGAATCGCCGTTAACGAAGAAGAGCAAGCTGTATCAACTGCTATACTAGGGCCATTGAGTCCCAAAATATAGGACAATCGACCTGGTGCAAAACTAAAGCCATTGCCAGTTCCTTCATAAAGACCAATTTTAGTCAGATCCCCAGAATAAAACTGTAGTTGTGCGTAGTCATTCTGACCAATGCCCACAAAAACACCTGTTTGGCTGCCACTAAGCTGTCTAGGAGAAAAACCTGCATTTTCCAATGCTTCCCAGCTGACTTCTAAAAGTAATCGTTGTTGAGGGTCTAGACTGATTGCTTCCCGAGGAGAGATGCCAAAAAACTGGGGATCAAATTGGTCTACCTGCTGTAAAAACCCACCAAAGCGGGTGCATATTTTTCCGGGAATGCTAGTGTCTGGATTATAATGCTCATCAGCATTCCAACGATCCGCAGGAATCTGGGTAATTGCATCTGTACCATTTTGTAACAGTTGCCAAAATGCTTCTGGGTTATTAGCACCTCCTGGAAACCGACAACCCATACCAACAATTGCGATCGGTTCAGTTTTTGTACGCTCAACGGTTTCAAGTTTTGTGACCGCTTCATCCAAAGCAAGAAGAATTCGCTGTGATTCAGAGATACTCATATTTTATAATCTTCTTTGAGTAAAGTTTCCAGTCTATTAAGTCTTTCAGCAATTAGGGTTTCAATATTATTTGAGGAAAGATTTTCAACTTCTAATTTCGGTTGATCTTTACCTTGGTTACCATCTTGGGATTTAGTCCCAACTTTGCTTGTTGTTTGCCATTTAAGGATTTTTTCAATAATGTACTTACTTAAATCTTGAATATTTGGTGCTTCAAAAGCCAAGGTTGAAGGTAAGAAAACTCCTAGAACAATTTCTAAACGATTTTTCATTTCTACAACCATCAAAGAATCCATTCCCATATCAAATAAACCCTTCGTTGGATCTATAGAATGAGAAGATTCAAGTTTCATAATATGGGCAACTTCATCCTGAAGATGACTTACTAAAAATTCTTCACGTTGGTTAATTGGAGTTTCTTTTAATCTCTGCAACAGGTCTTTATATGGTACGGGAATCAAGTCATCTTTATCTGTTGATTCGTTTTTACCTAGAACATTAAATAGTAAGGGTGACTGTACTTGAGTACTAAATTGTTGCTGGAAAACCACCCAATCAATGGGTAGAATAGCAATTTGTGGGAAAGCTTGTCCTAATACTAGATCAAATGCTGATAATCCTTGCTTTAAAGTGAGAGGACTCAATCCCATTTCAGCAATACGAGATTGAAAATGGTTATCTAACTTTGCTGTCATTCCTATATTTGCCCATGCTCCCCAGTTAATACTCAAAGCTGGTAAACCTAATTGCTGACGATAATGACACAAATTATCTAAAAAAGCATTAGCTGCGGCATAACTACTCTGCCCCAGAGAGCCAATAAGCGAAGCAATAGAAGAAAAACAAACAAAAAAATCTAATGGGCAATCTTGGGTTAAGACATGTAAATTCCATGCTCCTTTGACTTTTGGGGACATCACTTGCTTGAAGCGTTCCCAATTCTGATGTAATAAAATACCATCGTCTAAGACT
Source organism: Pelatocladus sp. (assembly GCF_059505505.1). Classification (NCBI taxonomy): domain Bacteria; kingdom Bacillati; phylum Cyanobacteriota; class Cyanophyceae; order Nostocales; family Hapalosiphonaceae; genus Pelatocladus; species Pelatocladus sp. The sequence goes on from NZ_JCACKS010000247.1 coordinate 12,373, forward strand.
CCAGCGGCATGAATAATACCTCGCAAAGGTGGCAAAGATGCTTTAACCTGTTCCAGTATCCTAACCATGTCTTCTGTGCGAGACACATCAGCCTGAGCAACGAGAAGCTTAACTCCTTTTTGTTGTAATTGATCTAAAATTTCCTGGACAGCACTGGTAGGATGATGACGTCCAATTAACACCATATGTCGTATGCCTTGGTCTACCATCGACTGAGCTAGTTTTAATGCCAAATCACCCAAACCCCCCGAAATCAAATAAGTAGCATCTGCCCGTAACTGTGCTTTGGAAAATTTTGATACATGAGTTGGTACTAAACGAGCAACATAACACTGCGCATTACGCAAAGCAATTTGATCTTCTCGTTCTTGACTCAAAACTTCTGCGAGTGCTAACTCTAGTTCATTGGTGGTTACTTCAGGTGATAAATCGAGCATCCCTCCCCAAATCCTTTGATGCTCTAGAGCAATCACTTTACCCAATCCCCATAAAGAAGTTTGATGAAATGTAATGGGCTTTTGTGCTATTGGTACTGCACCTTGGGTTACTAACCACAGTTTAGGAGTTGACATATTTTCTTGAACCAACGCCTGCACTAGATGCAATACACTGCCACAAGTCAATTGTTGGGTTTGTTCCAAAATAGGAATTGTCAGCTCTTCTGCCTTAATTGCTTCTAAACTCCATAGGTGGATGATTCTTTTCAAAGGCAATGCGCTAGAGTTCCTGACTTCTTGCAAGATATGCTTAATATCTTCTAGGCGATTTGGGTCGATAGTCCAAGTTGTAGATGCTATTTGCTGATATTTATCCCCAGGATAGACCAGAATACAGTTGTGACCGTACTGTTGCAATAAATCGGCTATGGCTTGTCCTAAAGTATTAGGTTTCGCAAAAATTAACCAACTAATTGGTTGAGATAATTGACTGAGCTGGAGAGAAGCTGAACGCTGGGGTTGAGGCTGCCACTCAATGTGATACAACCAGTTTTTTACGCTATCAGCTTGTGTTTCTATTTGGTGTTGTTGAACCAAAACTTCTAGCAGCTGAGGCAATAATTTCGCTTCATCTTCTGAGAGATTTTTAGCTGCTTGCAAATACTGTGTTAATTTTACAGTATCTCCTTGTTGTAAAAGATTAATGATTGATGATTGATGATTTTCTTGTGTTAAATGTTGTGGTTTTTGAGGCTGATTGATGTTGTCAAACCAATAACTTTGACGTTCAAAGGGATAAGTGGGCAACATTATACGTTGTCGATTGTAATCCCGATCTAGTGCCAACCAGTCTATTGATAACCCCCGTGTATACAATTGACCCAAGCTATTGAGTAGAATGCTCCAATCTTCATATCCAGGACGCAAACTAGGAAGCCATAACCCTTGAAAATTTGGTAGACAATTGCGTCCGTTAGCCAATAGGGTAGGTTTTGGCCCGACCTCCACAAATACATCAATTTCACAAGCGTGTAATGTCTGTAAACTAGTAATAAACTTTACAGAAGAACGTAAATGAGAACACCAATAATCTGGATCAGTGACTGCTGTAAGTTCTTCTCCCGTTAAATTGGAGATTATACTTATTTTGGGAGCATTGTAGTTGACAGTGGCAGCTATCTGATGAAATTCAGACAGAATCGGTTCCATCAAAGGTGAATGGAAAGCGTGAGAAGTCTGTAATTTTTTAGTTTGAATACCTGCAGTTTTTAAAGCAACACAAATTTCTTGAACTGCTTGGCGCTCACCAGAAATAACTGTATTCTTTGGCCCATTGTAACTAGCAAATCCTACCTTTTGATCATCTATCTCTACAATTGCTCGTATGGTTTCTTCGCCTGCAAGCACTGCCACCATCTCCCCCACTTGGGGTAGACTCTGCATAAGGCGTGCTCTTGAAGCAACAAGTTTTAATCCATCTTCTAAACTGAAAATACCAGCTACGACTGCTGCAACGTATTCCCCTACACTATGACCCATCACTGCAGATGGTTTTATTCCCCAAGATTGCCATAATTGTGCTAAGGAATACTCCAGAGCAAACAGAGCAGGTTGAGTATAGAGTGTCTGATCTATTAATGAGGTCTCTCCAGATGTTGGGTAAAGTACTGAAAGTAAAGGAATGTCGAGGTAAGATCGCAGAACCTCATCACAATAATCGAGGCTAGTACGAAAGATGGGCGATGTTTCGTAAAGCTGTTGTCCCATCTTTGCGTATTGAGAACCTTGACCCGTAAATAAAAACGCTATCTTGGGTTGATTTTTTGCATTAATTGATTGACTTACTGAGTCAGTACACAACTCACCTGTAATCAAGTCGCGGAGTTTATCTTGTAATTGTGCATGTGATAAAGCAACAAATGCTGTACGGTAATCAAAGTGCGATCGCCCTGTATTGGCAGTAAAACATATATCTGCAATAGGTATCCTTGGATTTGCTTCTATAAATTTTGTGTAAAGCTGTGCCAAGTCTCTCAAGGCTGTTTTGCTTTTTCCTGAAATAGTCAATAGATGTTGAGGACGTTCAATATTTGAATCTGACTTTATTGGTGTTGTTATTGGCCCTTCTTCTAGAATTAAATGGGCATTAGTCCCACCAAAGCCAAATGAAGACACACCAGCAAATCGCCTGTTTACTCCTCTAGCCCATTTCTGGTTTTCAGTAGCAATTAATAAGGAACTACCCGCCAGAGAAATATGAGGATTTATTTGATGAAAATGTAAGTGACGGGGAATCTCCTCATGTTGCAAAGACAACACCACTCTAATCAAACCTGCAATACCAGCAGCAGCTTCCAAATGACCAATATTAGTTTTTACTGAGCCAATCCAGCAAGGCTGTTCTAGAGAACGTCCTTCCATCAGCACTTCTTTTAAAGAATTTACCTCAATAGGGTCTCCTAACGAAGTTCCAGTACCGTGAGCTTCTACATAACTAATTTGAGCTGGTGCAACTTCAGCATTAGCTAATGCTTGACGAATAACTGCCTGTTGGGCAAGCCCATTGGGAGCTGTGAGTCCATTACTGCGACCATCTTGATTGATTGCTGATCCTCTAATTAAAGCTAAGATGTTGTCCCCATCCCTTTCGGCTTCAGAAAGGCGTTTTAAAACTATAACTCCACAACCTTCTGAACGCACATAACCATCTGCTTTTGCATCAAAGGTTTTACAGCGACCATCTGCTGCCATCATTTTGGCTTGGGAAAAAACCACAGTCAATTGGGGAGCCAGAATTAAGTTCACTCCTCCAACAATGGCCATCTGACATTCTCCATTGGCTAAACTCTGGCAAGCTTGATGAGCTGCTACCAATGAAGAAGAACAAGCGGTGTCTACCGCCCAACTGGGCCCGTGCAAATCTAGTGTATATGATAGGCGATTCGCCGCAATGCTCAAAGCATTCCCTGTACCAAAGTATGCATTTAATAAACTTGGGCAGTTGAATTGCAATTGAGAATAATCATAGTTGCAAATACCAACAAATACCCCTGTTTGACTTCCAGCCAGCCTTTCTGGTGCAATACCTGCATTCTCTAGAGCTTCCCAAGTCACTTCCAATAACAATCGTTGTTGGGGATCTATACTTTCAGCTTCCCGAGGAGAAATGCCAAAAAATTGAGAGTCAAAATAATCTACCTGCTCTATAAAACCACCCCAACGGGTATTCATCTTGCCTGAATCGGCTTTAGAATTATAAAAATTGGTTATATCCCAACGAGATGAAGGTACTTCCTGAATAGCATCCATTTCTTCATGCAATAATTGCCAAAAAGCTTCTGGGTTATTAGCTCCAGGAAATCGGCAGCCAATACCAACAATAGCAATTGGTTCTGTTGTTTGAGGCTTGGTAGCAATGGTATGATTAATTGATTTGGTCGATTTATTAGTTAAATATTCAACTAAGGCTTTGATCGTTGGATACTCCCACAGTAGAGTAGGAGAAAGATGGCACTGCAACCATTGTTCCAATTCTCCAACCAAACTCACTGCCTCTCTTGATGGCAAACCATAACGCACAAATGGTTCGCGAATATCTATAGTTGTCGCGTCAATATTTAATCTTGCAGATAGTTGAGTTAATAACCAATTGAGGATTGCTTTTTCAGAGTACTGAAGGACTGATTTTTCTTGCACAGTGGTTGATTTCTGTGCCTCTCTACAAGGTTTTCTCCACTCACTAACAACTTCTAAACTGCCTTCAATAAAAGCTTTACGACAACCACTGCGTTGAATTTTTCCACTAGAAGTTTTAAGAATTCCCCCTTTTTTTAATAGTGAAATCGTAAAAACTTCTAAACCATGAGTTTCTAAAATTGCTTGAGAAATATTTTTGATTAATTCCTTAAACTTTTCAATATTACGTTCCACTTCTGCAGTAATCACTAATCGTTCTTCACCTTCTACTTCCACTGAAAATGCTGCACAATGATTAGAACGAATTAAAGAGTCACACTGTTCTACAGTCCATTCAATATCTTGAGGATAGTAATTTGCTCCCCCAATAATAATCAAATCTTTGAGACGACCAGTGATAAACAATTCTCCATATTTCAAAAATCCTAAATCTCCAGTTCGCAGAAACGGACCTTCTTTAGTGTCTGTTAAATAAGCTTGAAATGTCTCTTTTGTGGTCTCTACTCTATTCCAATATCCCAGAGCTACGCTGGGATCTGAAATCCAGATTTCTCCTATCTCATTTGGCTGGCAACGGCTTAGTTTATCCGGATGAGCTATCACTACCTGCATATTACAAATAGGAACACCACAGCTAACTATACTCAATCCTGCCTTGTGTCCTGGAGGAACTTCCACAATTTGGTTCTTTTCTAAGGCAGTGGGTGAAACTGTACAACTGGTTGGTTTCTCTGTATGCCGTTTGGTTGTGACTAACAAAGTAGCTTCTGCTAATCCGTAAGATGGATAAAAAGCTTCTGGACGGAATCCACAAGCACTAAATTTCTCGATAAAACGTTCTACAGTAGTTTTACGAACTGTTTCTGCACCGTTACTAGCTGTTCGTAAGCTAGTCAAATCCAGAGTCTTAAGTTGTTCTTCTGTAATTTTCTCTAAACAGTAATCGTAAGCAAAATTAGGAGCTTGTGTATGAGTGGCTTTATATCGAGAAATGGCTTGTAACCAACGAATGGGACGCTTGAGAAAAGCCATAGATGACATAATATAGCAAGGAATTCCTGTATATAAAGGTTGTATCAAACCATCAATCAGTCCATAATCATGAAAATAAGGCATCCATGTGACAGCAACACTATCTGAAGTGTATTCCCATGCTTTTTGGATATATGCAGAGTGATGAATTACGTTCCCATGGCTGATTATGGTTCCTTTAGGTGTGGAAGTAGAGCCAGAAGTGTACTGGAGATAGGCGACATCATTACTACTGATTGTTGGAGATTTCCATTTCTGAGCTAACTGTTCATCAATAATCTCTTCACTGGCTACCCAACGTATATTTTGGAATAGTTCTGATATCTGCTCTTGTGCCCCTGTCACTTGGGATATGATTTTGTGAGTGGTAAATACCAAAGATGCTTGAGCATCCTCAGCAATAGCTTTTAGTCTCGGTAAAGCACGTTTTAATCTTGCTGGATCAGGTGGTGGTGCAGGAATAGCAATAACTTTTGCATACAAGCAGCCAAAGAAAGCAGTAAGAAACTCTAAACCTTGTGGATATAATAAAAGTGCCCTTTGTCCAACCAAGTTTTGGGATTGAAGGTAAGAGGCAATCGCACGGGCTTGTTTATCTAGTTCCGCATAAGTCAACTGACCTGCTTCTTTGTCTCCATCCATCAGGAATGCATATGCTAGCTGATCCGGTTGATGAAGTGCTCTATAATTCAACAAATCAACTAAAGTCGTAAAGTCGAAGGAAGATAATTCGTAAAGCATTTTAATGAAATTTCCAGTTTAGTTTGTCATCAAAGTGCAAAATAAGATACTGTTATAATCTATCAGTGGTTTAATCTAAGGTCATAACAGGAATTATTTTCTTCTACATGACAAAGAATTTATCTTGAATCATCTCTTGCAAACTTTGTTCAAATGCTTGACAAATAGTTTCTAAATCTTGCTGTGTATGGCTAGCGTTCAACATCAGGGTATGTAACTCTGGCATATACACGCCATGTTTACGCATGTAGTATGCAAGGGCTAAATTAGCTTTAAAGTTACTCCCAGCTTGTTTTTCTCGATAAAACTTAATATCTTTATGGGTGAACGACAGCGAAAAGATAGACCGATTAGCCTTGACTTTAAACTGAATGTTGTATTTTTGAGCAATCTTCAGCAGTTCCTGAGCTAACCAATTGGTTTGCTGCTCTAACCGTGTATAAATTTCTGGGTGATCCCGTAAATAAGTTAAAGCAGCCAGACCAGCACTACAGGTAAGAGAGTTACCTGTCATTGTGCCACCTATAAAAGCTTTGCTTTCGTAGTCAACAAAAGGATCTCGTGAACTTTTAGCAATATCAATCAATTCTGCCTTGCCAGCCACAGCTCCACAAGGAAGACCTCCACCAATAATCTTGCCTAAACAAGTCAAATCAGGAGAAATACCTGCCAGAGTTTGAATTCCTCCGTAAGCAACTCGGAATCCTGTAACTACTTCATCAAAAATGAGTGGTAAACCCAATTGAGTGCAAACATTCCGCAGTTCTCGTAAAAATTCTGTGTCATAGGTAGCCATCAAAGAAGACATGGGTTCACAAATTACACAGGCAAGTTGATCTGCAGCTTTTCGCAGACGTTCTAAGCTTTTGGGGTGACCATATTGTAAGACAAGAGTTTCTCGAACTACATTTTGATTGCAACCTTGAGTACCATTCATCGGTTGAGGTTCATCCTTTTCACCCGTAAAACGAAACCATGAACTTACCATGCCTTGGTCAGAAAAACCGTGGAAGTGGCCTTCAAATTTAGCTATGCGATCGCGTTTGCGATAAGCTCTACATAGCCTAATTGCATGTAAGACTGACTCTGTACCAGAATTGGAAAATATAACCTTGTCTGCACTTGAGAAAGCTTTTACAATAGTTTCTGCTAATTGAACCTCTGGTAAATTACCCATAACGTTAACACCTCCCATTTGCACTGCTTCTATAAGTGCAGTGGTAATAGCAGGATGGGCGTAACCTAAAAAATGAGGTCCATAACCACAAGAAATATCTAAGTATTCATTCCCGTCTACATCCTCTAATTTGCAACCATTCGCTTTTTTAATAAAGAGGGGATAGGTACTAGGAAAAAAATAGCGATCAATGTGAGTTGGTGCAACGAGATAATTTCGAGCGTAGTCACGTAGTTCTATTGAATGAGGGCTGTGCTGTGAAAAATAATTATCGAATATCTCCTTAACTGTTGCATTCATATAAGGGGAGAAACGATCAATAAATTTGCGTACATTCTCCCAAATATCAATATCAGGATCAATTTGGTTTAAAAATCCCTCAAATGATAATAGTAATAGATCTATTTTGGTGAAAGTTGTTGTGTATTGCGCTTTGTATTTTTTGAGAATTTTGTTGATATCTTGAAAGTAAGCAATTGTTGACCAACGATTTTTACGAACATCGAAATGTAGTTTTAAAACGTCTGCAACTTCCTGCTTATATTGTGACCATTCACGTAAAATATTGTCTTTATTAACTACAAAATCTTTAGTAAAACGCTCAACAGCTAAATCCCATTCTTGGCGATTGCAGGCAAAATAGAAAGATGATAATCCCCATTTTTCATCTTCACTGAGATTGACTGTGATACCAAAATCTATAAAAACGACTTGCCCATCTTTAGTAAAGATTATATTGCCAGGATGAGGATCACCGTGGCTATAACCATCAAAGTAAAGCATACTCCAAATAGCTTCCTGGAAACGTCGTGCCACTAATGGAGCAGGTAACTCTACTTGATGAGCATTCTGACCCTTAATTCCTTCTATAAATTCCATAACCAATATGCTAGAAGTACATAATTCTGGAATTAAAGTTGGAATGCGGACATAGGGATGATTTTTAAAATTATTATATATATCCTGTTGACATCTTGATTCCTGTTTCATATCAGTTTGAGCAATCAACAAAATATATAGCTCCTGAAATCTAGCAGGTAGGTTCAATTGTCTAACACTAGGCAACATAAAATGTACAATTTTGACAATAATTTGTACTATTTCTAAATTTTGTTTTAGTTGCTGCTTAACATTATTTTTTACTATTTTGACTGCTACTTTTTGACCAGTGTGTAAAATTCCTTCGTGAACTTGAGCAATTGACGCACTAGCGATAGGTTGAAAATTGAACTGCTCAAAAATACTCTCGATGGGTTGATCTATCTCATTCGAGAATACACTCCTGACATAGTCTGAACTAGAAGGGATGGTATTATCTTGTAACTCGCGTAAACGATGAGCAATCTCTTCACCAATCAAATCTGAGCGAGTAGCTAAAATTTGCCCAATTTTAATATATAAGGGACCCATTCGTAGCATATATTTATAAACCCATTCGCTACGAATGACATCTATTTCTTGCTGCTTTCTACCCAAAATAGAAAAGAAATAACCGCACAAGTGTAAGACCGTCAAATATAACAATCTAAAGAACTGAAAAATAATCATTATATTTTCCTCAATCAAGATTTATAGTGATTCGTATCTTAGTTATAAAAATCAAGATGCGTTTGTTTTGCTGTTTCTCTTCCTTCTAGGGGTATAGTTCTAATACGGTTCAAATAAGAAATTTCTCTGTGAAGGCAAGAGGGGCAGAGGGAAAAAGCACTAAGTGCCAATAATTATTTCTCTCCATCTCCCCTACTTCCTCAGTTTCCTCAGATCATTTGTATTAGCCCTAGAGTTAAATGGTATTAGTTGAGTCCCATTCCCATAAGGTAGTGATCTAAAGCAGGTGAGATACTAAATCTTGAGGGCGGATGAAATGCGAGCGCATGAGCAGAGGCAAATAAACAAGAAACTTCAGGTGAACTGATAAAGGACATACCACCCAATAGTTCCACAGCAGCCTTGGTAGTGCGTTCAATTGCACCTTGTGTAGCAAAACGTATAAACAACGACTTTGCTAGCAGTTCTTCCTCACTGTATTTATCTAGCATGATTGAGTATGCCAATCCCTCGAGTGCTGCCATAGAATTTTCAAGATCAATACCTAGAGATGCTCTCTCAATTGGTGTACCCCTCTGAGCCATGATGACGCGTTCTACCAAAGCACTAGCAATGCCAAGATAAGCAGCTGACATTATGACTTCGAACCAAAGTAGACCTTTAGCTTGAATTGTGTTGATATATCTTGGATCGCCTGCCCGATATAGGCTTTCTTCTGGCAGAAAAACATCCTTAAAAAGGACTTCATCACTTTCTGCACCAGACAAAACCCAATTACCCCAAAATTTTTGCCGTTCTATTCCTGGAGTGTCAGCGGGTAATATAGCCAAAGCCAGCTCTTCTTCTCCTTCAACACTTCCCGGTATCATGATACCAAAAGTGATTAGATCCATTGAGTAAGTTAAGCTGCATGGTTTCTTGCTACCACTGAGTTTATAACCACCAGGAGTTTTAGTTACTTTCATGGTCATGGCAAACATATGTGCATTTGCTTGCCCTTCTGCAAAAGCAGAAGATACATACAGTCTGCGTTGTGCTATATCTTCTATGACTTTGAGTTCAGACTCAGTGCTAGCTAAGTCAGTCAAAACTAAAACTGTACCATGATGCATAGTTGTAGCAACTGCAAGCGAGGGAGAACGGCTAGCGATAGCTCGTTGCATTTGTACAGCTTCGACTAAAGACGCACCTAACCCACCATACTGTGATGGTATCAGTATATTTGTACCACCGTGTTTACGAAATTCTTTTATTGCTGGGTTACCGGGCTTCTCCATTTCTAGTAGCGGGATTTCTGCTAGGGTTTGATCTAGTCCAGGTAAAAATTTTGCCAGTGTTTTCCGTTCTTGTTCTAAGAAGCACATTTAGTTTTCTTCACAAATTGTATCTATGCAAGCTTAATTTTCTCCCGAAACTTTTTAATGCTGTTCTGTACTAGCTAGTAGTTTTGATCACGTAGCCCTAGAACACCGATTCAGTAATCGGGATCATGACGAAAAAACCAAGTTTCGTTGGGTTACAACAAGGAATATTTGGTTGTAAAAGACGTTAAAACAGGGTTTATCAGTCTTGTGTTTTATTAGTGAATCGGTGTTCTAGTAAACAAAGTTAAGAAGTAGGTTCAAGAATTAGTTAAGGTTTATACCCACAAACACAAAAGCCTGTGATAGCGCTGAAGAAATACCCAGTCTGACTGGCTTTCTCTAGGTAAGCCAGCCATTCTCCTGCTTCTTCTGCTGAGATGATTTCTTTCTCTCGTGCATAGTTTGCAGATTTAGCCAAATCAAAAGAATGGCTAGCCATGTTGAAGTCCTTGACAATATATGTCTCCGGATGAACAGATATATCCTTTAACCCCAAATCTTTGAAAATATTAGGTAGTTGATGTGCTAACCAACCGTTGGGAATATTGTCACAGCTAATATTTAGAATTTTTCGAGTCAATTCTCGATGGGGCATATCAACCACTAGTGTTCCCATATCAGGTTCGCTGATATCAATACGTGCGCCTGAACGCGCCACACGTACCATCTCTGCGATCATTTTGACGGGTTCCGATACATAAATCAGCACTCGGTCAGATCGGCAAACATCAAAACTATTATTTGGAAAGTCAAGAGTGTGGGCATCACTTACATAAAATTCCAATGGTAAATCCAAATTTTGAGTTCGTTTACGAGCCTCAGTGATCATAGTTTCACTACTATCAATTCCTACAACTCGACCAGATTTACCAACTTTCTCGGCTAACGCCTGGGCATCGTTACCAACTCCACAACCAACATCCAAAATATGATTGGATTCTTGAATTTTTAATCTAGCAAAGCCTCGATTTTTATAACCTTGAAACCATTCAACTTGGTTTAGGTTATTCAGGTAATTAATATAGTAGTTAGGATCATCAGAATGATCAACTTCTCTAAAACCAAGCAGACCAAGCTTTTCCATGACTATCTTTGCTAAAACGTACAGTAATCAACAAAAGTCTACCGATTGAAACTTGCAGATGAAAAAGGCAAGTGTTCAAAAGCAGAGAACTATTTCATTTGAAAAACTTATGCTTTTCTTACTGATTTGGGCTATGAAAATGAAATTTAATACTTTGTTAATTTTTCCTATTTACATACTACACTAATTTCCTTCAACTTTTAATAAAATTTTTACGATTTATAGTTTTATTTTAAATATATTTTTTATATGAATAATAAATACAAGCAATAAATAAGAGCAGCGATCGCAAAATATAGATATTGTGAACGTTACTCTTTGACAAGTTACATGTGGAACTTACATTATTATCAATAGTAACAACCAAAACCGTTATTGTTATGTATAAAATGGTCAAGTTTGCTATTAGCGTTTGCTATTAAAAATCAGCTAGAGATCGGTCTTCGTATTTTTCAGATGTGTCTATTGGTGATGATAAGTAGTTGAACAAAATTCTTATTTTTTTACTTCGCATGTTACCAAACAATTATTCTGTTCAGAGTCATCAAATTCTTCTGTCTCAGACTGTTCATCTGGTGATCTCGAACCTTTACCTACAAAGCGATCGCTCCACTGACGAGCCACCTTGTACCACAAAGGAGCATTTAATTCTAAATTGATACTATGTCCTGCATTTGGTAGGACGTATATTTGTAACTTTGCTTCTGGTGAAAAATATGGTGCTTCAAATGCTGCTACACTCTCAGCACTATCGCAGATATTTTGAGTACAGAAAGGATTATCTTGTTGTCCAATAACAAGCAGAACTGGAACTTTGATATTTTTTGATGTATTAGATAAAACGGCATCTATCTGTGAGTATATTTCGCTGCCTGTCGTTGTATCCTTAAGTTGTTCATCCAATGCGATAACTTGGGGATCGACGTTTAGCTGATTGTAAAAAAGTTCTGCTCTTGTTTCTGGTATGGTTGTCAAGTAATCATCTGGTATGTTTTGACCACTGAAGTTTGGATCAAGCTGCGCTGAGTAGAACGAATTCAGCGCAAATTGAGCGTACTCTATGTTTAAGTTGTGTAAAAATCCAGTGAGAATAATCCCATCAACACCACCATATTGACTCGCTACATTAACAACTGGACCCAATGAACCAAAGGAATGTCCCACATTGATAATCCGATCAAAACGCACTCCTTCTATTGATCCATTCCGCAGAGCTTGATTGATTTGAGCTAGTACGTAGGTGTTGGATTGCAAATTTACCTGGTCAACAGGTGGACGGGAACTTTTACCAAGTCCTATCCTATCAATATTGAAAGTGGCATAACCAGCTCGCGTCATAGCATTCACATAAGAATAACGCTTTTGTTGATATGGAAAGTCCCAATAATTATGGTTATATGTAAGACCCGAAACCAGAACTTGAACAGTACGCCCCTCAATCGGCAGCTTACTGCATAACTCACCATAAATTTTGTATTGTGGCAATTCATTTGGTGATAATGCTACAGGCAAGTATGTGTCGGAGCACTTTACAGAGGAGGGTGTTGTCGATTTAGCAGCTGCAACTGTAAATGTTTGCAAAGCTATTGCAGATACACTGAATAGAGGCAATAAATTTTGATACAAAAATTGTTTCACTTCTGTTCCTCAATTCAGTAAATTTTTTTGGGAAATGCGATTAAGCAATTTAAGCATGGTTATTTTTTTGGGTGAGTAACATCTTTAGAATTAGAAATTTCTTAGCGGGACTTAGACAAAAAACAACGAGAAAAAAGCCTACTTGAGCTAAATTTACGTTCTATTTTAATAGAGTAATTACAGCATAATAAATGCAGGCTGTACTCCCAAGAATATATACAAACCATGTCAAGAAAAATCCGGTCGCTCTTCCTGGAGAAGGTCCATAGGTTTTGATTAAACCCCATGCGTGGGCAATCCGAGCCACACTTAGGGAACTTCCAAGACACCATAAAAGCCAAGTTTGTGCGTGCATCAACTCTAGAACCAACACGAATAGTAATGCATGGGGTACATATTCAGCAAAATTACCATGAGCGCGAATCTTCCGTTGTAACAATCCATAATCTTGAGGCTGTCCTTTGAAAAATTTCTGAGATGATTGCTCAACCAAAGATGCCCAAGGATTTGGATTTACCAATGGATCGGGTTGTGCAGCTACATCTTCTTTAGATTCACCATGCCAAACTCTTGTTTTTGTTCGTTCAACTGATGCAATATATGATAAAGAAAAAGCTATAAGACCATTAATTCCAATAAAAAGAGTTGAGATAGGCACAGCATTTTCAATCATTATGGTATCCTTACAAAATCTGAGTAGTTTGTAATATTTAATATTACACTATAGTTTATTTTCATACTCAAAAATATTTAGTTTTTTATATAAGGTTCAAAAATTTTACTTTCGTTCAATTGATGAAGCTTAAATTACTCCATCTGTAGACCTTCTAACCATATCTGACCGAGAGTATTAAGCAGAAATGCAACATCAGATTCCTTCTCATATGGATGACGTAATGAAGAGAGTATGGCATGTCCAGAGGTACGTTTTGGATGTTGCGTTGCTATAGCACTTAAAGTGCGTCCGGGTCCAACTTCTAGCAAAATCGGATTTGGCTGTTGAAAAATTTCTTCTAAGCCTTGTGAAAAGCGTACAGTTTGGCGCATATGTCTAGCCCAATAGTTAGAATCTGTAAGTTGTGTTGCACTAATCCAAGTACCACTGACATTAGAGATATAAGGTATATGCGGTGGCTTGAGAGTTATTGTTTCTACATGACTTGTGAATGGGCTTAAGATAGAATCCATTTCGGATGAGTGAGGAGCATGGGAGGTATCTAAACACAGACAAACGACTCCTTTATCGCTTAATTGGTTATCTAATTCCTCTAACCTATTCTTAGGGCCAGAAATCACACATAGATTTGGACCATTGATTGAAGCCAAAGAAAGTTGGTCTCCTAAAAATGGTAAAACTTCCTTTTCTGAAAGCTGGACAGCAAGCATAGTACCACCAGGAAGCTTTTGCATGAGTTGACCACGAGTAGCTACCAACTTTAGCGCATCCTCTAAAGAAAAAACTTCAGCCAGGCAGGCAGCAACGTATTCACCAATACTATGACCTATCATTGCTTGAGGATGTATACCCCATTGTTCCCATAACCTAGCCAAGGAATACTCTATTGTGAACAGGGCACATTGTGCAATTAAAGTTTGCTTGAGTTTTTGAATAGCTTCTTTAAGCTGATTTTGATTAGGGTATATTATTTGGCGAATATCAACTTCCAAATGAGCTTTTAAGAATTCTGAGCATATATCAACTTGTTCTCTGAATGTTTTCTCGATTTGATAAAGTTCCAAACCCATGTTGATGTATTGTGAACCTTGACCAGGAAACATAAAAACAATAAATCTTTTCTTAACTTCTTGAAAACTAGTAAATACATGCTTGTTATCCAAATTCTCCAAGGCATTTATTGCACTATTACGATCATTAAAAACAATCATTCGGCGATATTTGGGATCTCCTTGACTCAAGGAGTTGTCAGTAATCTTATCTAAGCCATCATCAGTAGATTGCTTTAAGCATTCAATTATTTTTTTAGTCGTTGTATCTAACTCAGAACTGGTTGCAGCAGAAATCACTAATAAATTCCAAATATAAAGTTTTTTTAAAATTTTATACATTCATCTCTCCTGTCACTTATTTATGAAAATACATATTTCAAAACCCTTATTAAATCGGGATTTTACAAATGATGCAACATATCACTATATCCAACAATTCCTACATCATCAAATTACGAACAGCATAAACGTTGTGGATATTTGTAGCTGCATATAAATTATCTTGTTCTATCAGGACATCATATCCCTTAGCTTTCAATAAAAAATTTACTTGAGCTAAACGATTTGATTCATCATGTACTTCAATCACAATTTGTCTAATTTTTGGCCAATCATGCTCATTGATTCCTAAAAGCACATCAAATTCACTTTTTTGTACATCAATCTTAAGCATATCTATACGTTTAACATTATTTTCCTCAATGATTCCAGAAATAGTTCTTACCGAACAATTAAAGCTTTGACTTTTAAATCGTTCCTCTAAAAGTTCATCTGTATATTGCAAAACCTGTTCCATTTCAAGCATTCCTGCTTGCTTTTTATTTAGGATAATTGCTTTTAAAACTTGCTTTTCTTCTTCCTCATTGGGATAAAAGGATGACATGCCAGAGCTGTTAGGATAAAAGGTCAGTGTGATTGTCTTATCTACATTAGATAAACCACAGTTAAAAAGCTTTATATTACCCCTACACTTTGATGTATTAGCTTTTAAAATGTTAAAAGTAGGAGGCGAAGGCTCAAAAGTATATATTGTTGCATTATCACATTCTTGATCAGCAAAAAGTGTAAATAAACCAATATTGGCACCTACGTCAAAAATATAATCTCCTGGATTGAATGTAATACCATTCTTGGCATAAACTCTATTTTCATAGATATCTTCATAAAAATGTTCTGTTTCAGCTTTATTTTGGTGAAAAATTTCCAGACCATTTATTAGCTTATAATTTAACCAGTTGACAACTTGTTTATCAGTATCTATCTGATGAGAAATAGCAGATAAAGCCTCTAAATCCTCCTGCTGCGAAGTGTTGTTCTCTATTAATAATTCCTTTGCAACAAAAGTAGCTAAATCAGCCACATTTAAATTTGTAAAAATAGTACCCAAAGAAATTTCTAATTTAAGGTTTTGCCTTATTTTATTAATCATTTGAATAGCTATTAAAGAATGTCCACCCAAATTAAAGAAGTTATCATAAACCCCTATTTGCTTTAAATTAAAAATCTGTTGCCAAATTTCAACTATTTTCCGTTCTATATTATTTCTAGGTGCAACATAGGAATTTTGTAAATTTAAGCGTAGACGTTCATGTTGTGTTACTTCGGAAAAATCTTGCTCCTTTAAAAATAACCTATCAGACGATGATTCTTCTTGCTTAGGTTCTACCTCTTTTTGTTGAGCTTCAAATAAATCAGCAGGTAGAGCAAGTGTACGACAATGCTGCTGATTATAAAAATCAAACCAATTGATTGATAGCCCTGTCAACCAAAGTTTACCTAGTGTATTAAGTACAAAAGCAAATTCTGACTGATTACTGTAATAATTTGGTAATGAAGAGAGTACTAAAGGTTGATTGATTTTGGTATTTGCTGGATGTTGTAGAGTTATACTACCTAGCGTTTGACCTGGCCCAACCTCTAAAAGAATATGTCCAGGGACTTCCAATAGAGTTTCAAGACCATCAGCAAAACGTACTGGTTGACATAAATGCTGCCCCCAGTAATTAGGATCTGTCGCTTCTTCTGCTGTAATCCACTTACCTGTAACATTAGATATGTACGGAATTTTAGGAGATTTAAGGTTAAAGGTTTTAACCAACTCAATAAAAGGTTCTAAAATTTCCTCCATAGTAGGTGAGTGAAAAGCATGACTAGTCTGAATCTGCCTACAAGCTATTCCATCACTTATTAGCTGCTGTTCTAACTTTGCCACCGCTTCTACAGAACCTGCAATGACAGACAATGTAGGACCATTGAGAGCAGAGAGGTAAATACCCTCTGTAAGTATTGGCTGGATTTCTAATTCTGAGAGGGCTACTGCCAGCATCGCCCCAGTGGGTAATGACTGAATAAGTTGACTTCTTTTGACAACTAAAGTCAAAGCATCCTCAAGAGATAAAACACCAGCTAAACAAGCTGCAACATATTCACCTAAGCTGTAACCAATGAGCATTTGAGGCTTGACACCCCATACCATCCACATTTGAGCTAGTGCATACTCAATGACAAACAGTGCTGGTTGAGCAATATCTGTTTGATTCAGCTTTTGAGCATTTGTGTCTACCTCTACTTGAGTTCGGCGTAGCATTTGCCGCAAATTGAAAGTAGAAGATATATCTGCAATTAAACTGTTTGCCTGTGAATTTGGCTCAATTTTTGTTCCTTTTGGATAAAGTATTTCCCGCACATCCACGCCCAAAAGAGGTTTCAGTATTTCTGAACAATGAATGATATGCTGACGAAAGGTTGGCTCAAATTGATAAAGCTGTTGAGCCATGTTAATATATTGTTCTCCTAACCCAGGAAACATGAAAACTACAGTGTTAGGAGAGCCTTGAGTACTCTGACTAAATACACGCTCAGAGTCTCTATTTGTTAATAGATGGATTGCATCTTTTATATCTCTACATACCAACATCCGACGATAATCAAACTCTTGCTGATTTGTTTGTAGACTATAAGCTAAATCAGCAATGTTAATCTGAGAATTTTCTTTGATAAATTTTGCTACGTTATCACTTAATTTATCTAATATAAATTCAGTTTTGGCAGATAACAACAATAAATGTGATTGATTATAAGACTCACAAGAATCAGTCAAAAGAGATTTTGTGTTATTCATGTATGTTGTACTATTTGTATTTTGAATGACCACTATTACCTGATTGAGAATGAGGATCTTTTCTACATAATTTTAGTACTTAATCTAATATTTCTATTTTTACATAATTAGGGAAACTAGGTATGTTTTGAGATTTATGCTGAAAAATAATTACATCATTATCATTATAGTTACTAAATTCTTGAAAATTACTAAATTTATATGTCATATACATAAAACGATTACGCTCATTAGAAAGGAATTCAGCTTGTAAGTTAACATTTTGATTTTTAGCCATACGTATAATATGGTTGAGCATAATCCCACCTACACCCCTAGACATAACACGACAGGACATTAGTAGTAGTTTGATAGTCCATAAACTTTCTTGACATTCTATAAGTGATAGTCCAATTTTGCCATAACTACCATACTTATCATCTAAACTAGCAATCAGTAGTTTGTAATTATCCAATAGTCTAAATTGATTAAGTTCTTCATAGGAATAGGTATATCCAGTTGTATTCAATTGATTAGTACGTAATGTTAATTCCTCTGCTCTTTGTAAATCGTCTTCTTTAGCAGAAGAAATTGTCATGTGCATATTTAGGGTTGCCAAAAATTCTTCTTTAGAACCTACAAACTCTTCTTCATACTTTTTACGTTTAATTTCACTGAAATACATCAGTCTTCTATTTTTGGAATCTTCTGTGATAAACATAGGATGCATTTCTGGCATCTCTAGCATTTGATTTATATTAGCTGCATTAATACACAAAACTTTAGGAAGTGAAAATTTAACGTCTTCTAGTTCAAATTGCTGATCATCTATGAAAGCTACTGTATCTATGCCGATATTGATTGCTTTAGCAATTTCTTCAATAGAATAAACCTTAGAATTCCAATTTATATGCGGATACAAAAAATATTCTTTTAATCCTAGCTCTTCAAGTTTTTCCATTGCTTTAGTATATTCATTTTTACTAGCAATAGATTGCAAAATACCTCTAATATCTAAAGTTTTAATAATATCAATTATATTTTCTTTTAACTGAACGCATTCATCTTCTAGTAAGATACCATTCCATATGGTATTATCAAGATCCCAAATTACACACTTAATTGATTTTTGAATAGATTTTTGGTTTTTTCCTAGTTGATAAGTGGCAATGTTCATAATTTCAAACCTCTCTTACTTAATTAAATTAAGAAAATACACAGGCGTTAGATAAATTTTCTTGATAAGCATAATCAGCAATAGTAATTTGTTGCATCTGAGTACTGCCTTCAATAATTTCCATAACTTTAGCGTCTCGAAAATATCTTTGAACAGAGTAGTCACTACTACAACCATTACCACCATGAATTTGTACAGCATCATTTGCTGCTTTATTGGCTATTATAGAAGCAAAGTATTTAGCAATTGAAGTTTCCATAATTGATCTTGGATTACTTACATCTTTTAGATAACCAGCTTGATAACACAAGAGCCTAGCCGCTTTTACATTAGTTAGCATTTCTGTGATCATTTGCCGTATTAACGCGTGACTTTTAAGATAAGCATCAAA
This sequence comes from Pelatocladus sp., assembly GCF_059505505.1. Taxonomy (NCBI): domain Bacteria; kingdom Bacillati; phylum Cyanobacteriota; class Cyanophyceae; order Nostocales; family Hapalosiphonaceae; genus Pelatocladus; species Pelatocladus sp. Next base: position 31,486 of record NZ_JCACKS010000247.1, read on the forward strand.
CTGCTTTCTTTGATTTGTATATTGAACGCAAGCTTCTAAACAAGCTTGGGCAATACCCACACTACCCCAAGCTACACTATATCTGCCATAATCTAATGCTAGAGAAGCTACATGAGAAAAACCAAAGCCTTGTTTACCAACAATATTGTTCTTTGATATCTTGCAATTCTCTAAATTTAATTCTGCTAACATTGAGGCTCTAGTTCCTAAGATACCTACAATCGGTTTAACCGACAATCCTGGCGTATCCCTCTCAACTATAAAAGCAGTGGATTGACCTTCACATTTAGCAAAAATTAAAAATATCTCAGCAATTTGACCGTAGGTAATCCATTTTTTTTTGCCATTTAATAGATAACAATCTCCTGCAAATTTTGCTGTAGTTTCTACTTTATTGGCATCACTACCAACATTAGGTTCACTTAAGCAAAAAGCACCAATAGCTTCACCAGATGCTAATTTTGGAATCCAATATTCTTTTTGTAACTTACTGCCCCATTTGACAATAGCATGGGAAACCATAGAATGAACAGTCAGCAGACTTCGTAATGAAGAACATCCTCTTCCTATCTCTTCATTTAACATTCCATAGGTAATCATATCCATACCAATGCCAAAATTATTTTTAGGCAAAATAGCACTTAGATAACCTTGCTGAGCTAACTTATCAATTAAAATTTTTGGAGTGTGTTCTTCTCTATCAGCTTTATCAGCATAAGGAATAATTTCTTCATCCACAAATTTTCGGAATGTAATTTTACTGTCTTTTTGCTGAGGAGTTAATTCTATATGCATTGTGACACTAAATATGTATTGTTGAGCATTACTCGCCTTGCTTAGAGCTTTAGAGAGACAAAGAAGGTATTGTAAACCTTCTGTCTTTGCTATAAATTGACATCCTATACCTAAGTCAAAAACTGGATTTTTTACTAATCCATTAGAAAAGCTTTAATATTTTCGTTGAAAAACCCGTGTTTTTGGCTTTGTTGAGAATGACAAAATATTTAAGTCTGTACAGATATAACCATTTTTTTCTGCAATAAATTGTAAATAGAATTTATGCTTTTGAAGTTATCAAACTCCAAGTCTTCATTCTCTACAGTAAATTGAAACTCTTTCTCGATAAAGAGAACTAGTTGTATAGCAAACATTGAGTTGACAAAACTAAGAGAAAAAATATTGTCATCGTCTTGCAGATCATAATCACCAGAGTACTGAGCAATAAATTGTCTGATTTTTAACTTGATGTCTTCCATGATGAGTTAGTTCAATAGTTTTAATGTGATAGATGTCAAAAAATTGGTAGAAAATTCAATGACAAAATCAAGTATTATAGGTGTAGAAACCTTGACCATTTTTACGACCATATAAGCCGGCATCTACCATTTTTTTGAGTAGAGGAGATGGTCTATATTTACTATCATTGAAACTTTCATACAAAATTTCAATTGAAAAGAGAATAGTATCCAAGCCGATCAAATCAGCAGTTTCTAATGGTCCCATCTTATGACCAAAACACGTTTTAAAGATTCTATCTATTTCTTCTGCTGTAGCTACTTGGTCTTGAAGAAGAAAGACAGCTTCATTAATAGTTAACATCAAAACCCGATTAGATACAAAACCTGGAGAATCATTGACTAAAATACATTCTTTACCCATCTGAGCTAGTAGTTTTTTAGCAATTTGAATGGTTGCTTCAGAAGTATGATAACCTCGAATTGTTTCAACTACAGGTTTCAGAGGTACAGGATTCATAAAATGCATTCCAATGATCTGGGCGGGGCGTTGTGTAGCTGAGGCAATACGAGTAATAGGTATAGCAGATGTATTAGCCGCAAATACTGTATCCTTTGGGCAAATAGTGTCTATCTTCTCATAAATCTCTTTTTTGATGAGCCATTTTTCTGTAGCGTTTTCTATGATAAATTCTGCATCTGCTAGTAAATGATAGTTCGTAGAAAAAGTAATTCTACTAATAATCTTTTCAGATTTATCTCCTTTTTCGTTTTTTGTAAAGAAGTTTTGAAATCGTATGTTGTTCTTTATTTCTTGTCTTGCATGTTCCAAAACCTTTTCTGAAATGTCCAGAAGAATTACTTGATGACTGTTTTGGGCTAGACTTTGTGATACGCCTATTCCCATAACACCAGCTCCTACAACACCTACTGTTTTAATATCCATAACTTAGTGTGAATGGTAAAGTTTTAGGGATCTCCAGAAAATAAAATGTCCCGCCCTATCAAATATATTTCGGCTCAACCCAAGGACTGGTAGGCGTTGCGCTCCCAGGCGCAACGCGAGGGCGGGACATTTTATTACTTGGAAAGGCCTTACTGAACGAAGCTCTCTATCCCCTAAGCTCGACTTTATCCAAAATTAAGAACTTGGTTCTCCTTAGGGGAGAGCGCAAAAAAAAGATACCAGCCGTGTTTTGAGTTTATTCGTTGTGCGGCGAGGGATCTGGATGTGACGGCTGGTATCTTTTTTCAGGGCAAGTGCCTTATAGGACAAAAACCATAGCAATAAGAGCAACAACTTTTTCCATGTCACTAATTCACGCTGAAATCGAAAAAGTAAAACTGTCAACCCACATAGGTTTCAGCCTTAGCGATCACATTGCTAGAAAATGGATAAAGTCGAGCTAAGAGTTTTTTTTGAAAAGTACACTCAACCATATATACAAGAAAACAAATGGTTTTGCCTGGCTTTCACTTGTAAATTAAGGACTCTAGCTTTAATACCCATATAAGCTCCATAACTATTGCTATATCTGTAGGTCAGCTAAAAAAGTGGGGGTCAACACCTCAAGTTCGCTACGCAAGCATCTTTGGCAATTTGTACCCTGTACAAAGTATTCAAAAAAAACTTGAAACTTGCTTTGGTATAGAGTTAGCTCTTGTTACTTGAGGCAAAGTTCAGGAGAAAAAACTTGACAACTACCCGTTGATACATAAACTCAACTTAGCCCTTGTAGACAATAAACAGCAAGTCTTAGTTTCTTTGCCGTAAAGTAACCCTATATTTATGGAATAAAAAAAAGTACTTTGAGTCTATCTATCTAAAGATAGAGATAATCGGGGTCATCGTGCTAATTTCAGTAGACCTAAAACATCGGTGATAGGTTAGGATAAAGCGCCTTTTGTCAATCAGTTAAAATACTCAAAATATTTTTAATAAGGGGTAGTGTTACGGAAGCTGCGGCCAGGGGCAAACTAAACAGTTTAGTTTAGA
>NZ_JCACKS010000248.1:0-33615 GCF_059505505.1 Pelatocladus sp.
ATATCCCGACGCTCAACGAAGCGTTAGAGCGCGGGACTTACGACGAAATAGTTAAAAAAATTCAAATTTGCTGATGACGAGTCTATTCGCTGGTTTGCCATTTGGCCTGTAGTAGCATCAACAGTAGGAATCAGACTCGTCATCGCATTTGAGTTATGTGTGCATTCTTTTTTAGTGTGCCGAAGCATCACTCGAAGAGTATGCCAAGTCTAGTTTTCCACAGAAGTCTCTATTAAAACTCAAGTGAAGTGCTAATTATTCAACAGTTAGCTTACCAGCCATGCCAGCACCACGATGAGGCTCACAGTAGAAGGTATAGTCACCCTTGGGAGCATCTGCGGGGATTGTGGTTTCATACTCTTGACCTGGACTCATGAGCAACTGCTTGTGAGTCCAAGCTTTCGCTAAATCAGCACTTTTTGACTGGCCAGGATCAAATACAACATTGTGGGGAGGAACTTTGTTGTTTACCCATTTAATTGTGTCACCTGGCTTGACAGTCAACTTTGCAGGCTCAAACGCCAGCATTCCCTTATCACTGCCGAGTTTTACTGTATATGTATCAGCCGCAGCACTAGGAGTGAAAACAGCAAAGCTGCCAACAACTAAAAGAATTGTTAACACCGCTAGACCAAAGCGACGCAAGCCGGCCGCAATTAATTTCATAGCCTTCTCCAATCAACAAGTTTTATTTTCCTCTATTCATTTTAGATAAAATTAACGCCAAATATGACAAGATGTCGTAGATGTAAATTTTTTTTGGAAAAATGGTTAAAAATATAGTCATTAGTCTTTTGGTAAGTAGTCCCAATCATCTGGGGCTACTTACGAGAGGCTAATGACTTAAAAACTCATGACTAAGAAATGATGACTATGTTAGTGACCAGGAGCTTAGTAGTAAATTTTACCGCCGCCCCACTTGATACCAATTACTTTTGGTTGCACTAAGATATAACCAGCGATCGCTTTCAAATCATCATCAGTGAGATTTCTCATTTCTGTGAAAATATCAGCACTCTTAATGCTGGGATGTAACTCAGAAATTTCATATTCTCCATCATAGGTAGTGGGGTTTTTCATGTAATCCACTAGTCCTTCAATGTTATTACGGGGTGGTGTTGCCAATGCCAAAGCTTCAGGATCAAGTCCTACGTTCTGGTTGGTTTTGGTGACACCACCAGGGTGACACTGAGAGCAAGTATCGTTAAACAAGCGCTTGCCTTCTGTAAGCTGTTTTAGGCTGACTACAACTGTGTCACCCTTTTCATTTAACTGTACTGTGCGTGAAGCTTGATCTATCTCCACTGCTGTTGCACTACCAACAACAAACTGAAAAGTCAGCAACACAGTAGCTACAAAAATGCCAATTAGTCTTTTTAACATCTTTCCCCTTAAAGATTTTGACGCTCAACACAGCTAAATATCGCGATACTCAATCTTTTGTTGTTAACTGCCAGTTGTCAATTGTTTTTTGTTTTTTGTTTGTTGTTTGTTGTTTGTTCCACCAACCACTAACAACGAACTAAACTATATTGGTTGCAATCGGTTGCATACAGATAAAACTCCTCCTACAGGATGGATATCATCTGCTGGTATCTTTGTGATAAATAGGTTTGCACAACCCATAAAGTATCTTAACTGACAGATATAGATAAAGTCGCTGTTATACAAATATCACGTTAAGAGGCCAATTTGTTGCCTTAACTACTGGCTAGGGAGACAGGAAAACAGATAGAAGTGTGAGTATTTTTACTGTATAAGTTGTGATCGCATTTGCATAACTTTGTTTAACGTCTAAGCGAACTCCAAAAAATATAATGATCTAAACTACGTCTACGTTGAGAATCGTAGTTTTTTGTAATTAGGGTAAAGCGTATAACTCAGGCTAGAAGCGAATTATAAGCCCTTATATAAAACTCCAGCTTTCAAAATGGACGAGGTTTAACTCCTCCATTCAACATAACTTCTTCTTCCATGTCTGTCTTGTCCCCAATTCTCACCCCTTCCCTCCTGTAAAAGTCACACTTTGAATAAAGTACCGATTGAAAAAGGCATAAATAGCTAAAGCTGGCAGAGTAAACACCATTGAAGCTGCCATGATATAGTTCCAATAGCTGATGTACTGACCTTTGAAAGAATTCAAACCTAAAGGCAAGGTAAACATCTCCGGATCAAACAGTATCACCACAGGCAACAAAAAATTATTCCAACTACCCATAAAAACAAAAATTGCCTGCGCTGCTAATGCTGGTTTTGCCAAAGGTAAAACAATACGCCAGAAAATTCCCAAAGGAGTTAACCCATCAAGCGCAGCAGCTTCCTCTAATTCTTTAGGAAAGTTAACAAAAAACTGCCGCATCATAAAAATGAAAGTGGCATTCACCATACTAGGGACAATCATCCCTTGATAAGAATTTAGCCAACCGAAAGCTTTTAAAATCAAAAATGTTGGAATTAGTGTAATTTGTGCTGGTACTGCTAGTACTGCCAAAATCAGTAAAAACCAAAAATGTCTACCTCGAAACCGCAACCTCGCTAGGGCGTAACCAGCCATTGAATTGAACAGCAAGTTTAAAATAGTGACGCAAACGGCAATAACTACACTATTGAACAACCAACGCAGAAATAGCGGTTCTTGCAGAAAAATTTGCTTATAGTTGTCAAGAGTAAAGTTTTTGGGCAAAAAATTAACTTCGCCGCTAACTATTTCAGACAGGGGTTTAAAGGATGCCGAAAGCGCCCACAAAAAAGGGATGATGGTAATAACAGCGTACAGTGTCAACAGGACATACAATAGTCCTTTTCCTATTGGTAAAGAAAGTTTCATAGACTAATCTTGAGAAAATATATTACTAGAGTTTATACGGTCAATATCAATGCCTCACAAAAACTTTATACATGCCGATAACAGTATGAAGATGAAATCAAAATCATAATTGCTTGACAAATAAATCTGAAATATGTGGCTTTAATGGTGTAAAAATAGCTTAGTTTTGATTTTTGTCTAATACTAATGCACTTGCTTCCCATAGCTTCATACAGATCTATCAGACGCTTGATGATGATATCTGCATTAATTGCATTTTTGAAGCAATTAATTTTGAATTTGCCAATCAGTAGCTACATAGCCATACCACAGTAGCAGGGTTAAACATGCTTTTCAATCGACGAGAAAACGCTAAAAAAAAACAGAGGACTAAAGTTCAATTCTTGCAGATAAAAATAACGAATAATCTGCATCTATCTAAAATCAAAACCGAGGTACTTGCAGGTGCAACAGTAGCATTAGCACTGATTCCAGAATCTTTAGCATTTGCTGCGATCGCCAAAGTTAACCCAATGGTAGCACTCTATACATCTTTTTGTATGGCAGTGGTTATTTCCTTGGTAGGAGGACGCCCAGCCATGATATCAGCAGCGACTGGCTCAATGGCGTTACTGATGACAACATTGGTTGAAAAGCATGGAATAGAATATTTATTTGCTGCTACCATTCTGACAGGAATTATTCAATTTTTGATTGGGGTTTTGAAGTTAGAAAGATTCTTCAGTTTTATTCCTCAATCTGCCATTGCTGGATTTGTTAATGCTCTAGGAATTCTAATTTTTACTGCTCAGTTAAGGCTATTTGCTGGGGAACCTTGGCAAATGTATGTGATGGTAGCCGTTACACTGGCGATTGTCTACTTATTCCCCCGTCTGATAAAGAGCATTCCTTCACCACTTATAGCAATTGTTGCTATGACCATTGTCGCGATCGCCACGGATTTGGATATTCGTAGAGTCGGAGACATTGGAGAAATTACACGCAACTTACCTGTGTTACACATACCCCAGGTTAGTTTCTCCCTAGAAACACTCATGATTATCCTACCTTACTCACTAACGTTAGCGATCGTAGGACTGTTAGAATCATTGTTAACAGCCGCCTTGGTCGATGAACTAACTGACACTCGCACTTCCAAGAATCGAGAAACAAAAGGTCAGGGAATAGCTAATGCAGTTACTGGTTTAATGGGTGGGATGGCAGGCTGTGGTATGGTGGGACAATCTGTCATCAATACTAGATGTGGTGCTAAAGGACGTTTGTCTACCTTTGTTGCTGGTGCGTTTTTGCTGTTTTCTATGTTCGTAATGCGCGATATTGTACAGCAAATTCCCATGGCAGCATTGGTTGGTGTGATGATTATGGTGTCCTTTGAAACATTTGACTGGAAGTCTTTGAAGGTATTACGAAAGACACCACTACCAGAAGCATTAGTAATGCCTTTTACAGTCATAGTAGCACTAGTCACACACGACTTAGCCCAAGGTGTATTAGCAGGGGTAATTCTGAACTTATTAATATTTGGTTGGCAAGTAGCTCAAATTCGGACTACACTCAGCATTGATCGTAATGAGAACAGAGTGTATTACATTCACGGTCAATTGTTCTTTGGTTCCGCGAACCAGTTTGTAGAGTTGTTTGAATACACTACAGATACAGACAAAGTAATCATTGATTTTCATCGTTCCCATGTATGGGATCAGGCCGCAGCCAATGCGATCGCCAAGGTAGTAAGCAAATATCATCGCCTCAATAAGCATGTCACCATCGTTGGGCTAAACCATGATAGCCACACAACCGTTCATAAATCTAGAGTCCCAGAAGGAGACAAAGGTGCAGGGAGCAGGGATCGGGGAATGGGATGAAAAGGAAGACAAGGGAGACAAAGGACAATCCCCAATCCCCGATCCTCTAAATCTAGCTAGCTAACAGAGTTTTTTCCAGAGGAGTCCAACGGAAGGTGCGATCGCCACCTCTTTCGATGACGACTTTCACCCGTGGTTCCAGCTTGGGCAAGTTCGCTAAATATTCAAGTTCTTGGTTAGAAAGGATATAACCTTCAATAATCCACAACACCAATCCTTTAGATTTTGGTGGTAACTGCTCTAGCTGATAGTTGACAATTGGTGGTACATAATACACATAACCAACTGCGGCCCCACTACCAGTACTTTTTTTACCAAGATGTGCAGGTCGAACTCCATGAACACCTGTGAGATAAGCAGCTAAATCACCTAGCCCTCTAGCAGTGATATTGAGAGTCATATAGCCTGCTGCACGTAGTCGGCGTCTGTAGCGACCTTCAAAACCTCCTTCTAAAGGTACGTAGACACCAAGAGCGCCATTTTTTTCTAGATCACGAATTAAAGTGTTACCAGTGGTAATTAGTGCCATAGGTTTTCGTCTTGTCCGACTTAGATATCTCTATTATTCACTTTTAGTCATCAAATTAAGTTAACCGATTAACTTATGGACAGGATAAGTTAAGTCGTCGAGAAGAAAGATAGCGCAAATTACGAAACCCCAAACACCTTTGAAACCCTTGTCAATGACAAATGACCAATAACCAATGACCAATTTTCAAGCTTAAAAGGGTTTGATTAGGCGAACGCGTGGTTTTTCATCTTCATTACTTCTCATTACTATAAAAAATATTAATAGACAAAAATCAAGATTTAATTTATAATTCTAGATTGTGACCAAACTCAGGATACCACTTCGTTGTTATTGTTAGCAATAATTTAGCATTTGAAGCTAACAAGCAAAGTTCTAAACAGAATTAGCTAGCTATAATTGACAACAGACTGGTAAACTATAAAAGCTTTCAGGTCAACGAAAACGAGTAGAGTTAAAAACTCAAACTCATTCCACTCAGTAGAACAAGTTCGCTCTTGTAATAGAGCGAAACCGCAGGCAAAACCTTAAAATATTATTTTTAAGGTGATTGGAGGGGTAGAAACTGAGCAGTGATGTTGGTTTGTAGCATGGCGTAAGTCTCAGTTACAAGGATACTGGGTAGCTTGCTGCCTAAGTCCTGCTACAAGCAAGTAAAGTGCCAGAGCAATTGCTGAGATAGAAGCATTGTTGCACAAAGCTCCAAAGCCTTGTATTAAACCCAAACAATGTACTTTCCTCTATGGAAAGTGTTTTGCTAGTTCTAATCACGTGTAAGTGAAAGCAAACGGATTCACATCATAAGTAGGGATACTTGATGAAAGACCGGGTAAGTTGGAACCGCCTACCTAAGCCGTTCCTGACTTCATAAGGTGACGCAAAATAGCGGAAAGTAGCTGATAAAGCTTCTGTACAAGTGTTCTGAAGAATCCAATTTCCCAAGAAAAAAGTAGAAAGGAGAGCCAGTAACTGTGTCTGTAGGTATTCTCGGCACCAAACTGGGCATGACCCAAATTTTTGACGACGCAGGAATAGCTATTCCTGTCACAGTCATTCAGGCGGGACCATGTACAGTTACTCAAGTTAAAACAAAACAGACCGACGGTTACTCCGCCATCCAAGTAGGCTATGGCGAAGTTAAGCCAAAAGCGCTGAATAAACCTTTATTAGGTCATCTAGCAAAGTCTTCTGCCTCAGCATTACGTCATTTAAATGAGTATCGTATAGATAACTCTAGTGAGTATACTCCGGGTCAAGAGATTAAAGCAGATATTTTTAGCGCAGGTCAACAAGTAGATGTCATAGGTACAAGCATCGGTCGTGGTTTTGCAGGCAACCAAAAACGCAACAACTTCGCTCGTGGACCTATGTCGCATGGTTCTAAAAACCATAGAGCGCCTGGTTCTACCGGTGCTGGTACAACGCCAGGTCGTGTTTATCCAGGTAAGCGGGCGCCAGGACGTTTAGGAGGTAGCCGCACCACAATCAAAAAACTTACTGTAGTGCGAGTAGACTCAGATCGCAACTTGTTGCTAATCAAGGGAGCTGTTCCTGGAAAACCTGGGTCTTTGGTAAATATTGTGCCTGCCAAGGTAGTTGGTTAGTTATTAGTCATTAGTCATTAGTGACTAACAAAAGACAAATGACAAAACCCTTACGGGTACTCTGTGAGAAGCCGCTTACGCGTCTACGCCAGTTGCTCATGGGGAAAACCCCCAGACCGCGCTGGCTCACAAATGACAAAGGACATTAAAAATGTTTGAATGTGTAGTCAAAAATTGGCAGGGAGAACAAGTCGGGCAAAAAAGCTTTGATTTGCAAGTTGCCAAAGAAAAAACAGCGTCTCATGTTGTGCATAGAGCCTTGGTTAGACAAATGGCTAATGCTCGTCAAGGGACGGCCAGCACGAAAACCCGCTCTGAAGTCAGAGGCGGTGGTCGCAAACCTTGGCGGCAAAAAGGTACTGGTCGAGCGCGTGCAGGATCTATTCGTTCTCCACTGTGGCGTGGTGGCGGTGTCATTTTTGGACCCAAACCCAAAGACTATGAAATTAAGATGAACCGCAAAGAGCGGAAGTTAGCATTGCGGACAGCCTTTGCTGGTCGCGTTGATGACTTAATTGTGGTAGAAGAATTTAGCGAACAGCTACAGCGTCCTAAGACCAAAGAATTAGTGTCAGCGATCGCCCGTTGGGGTGTCGAGCCAGAAAGTAATACACTGTTAGTTTTGTCCGAGAAAAGCGAAAACGTAATCTTGTCAGCCCGTAACGTTGAGAATCTCAAACTCATAGCTGCTGATAACCTCAACGTTTACGATTTACTCAACGCAGACAAAATCATTCTTACCGCATCAGCTCTAGAAAAAATTCAGGAGGTCTACAGTGCCTAACTTCGACCCCCGCAAACTCCCTGACCTAGTGCGTCGCCCCATTGTGACTGAAAAGGCGACCATACTCATGGAGCAAAATAAATATACTTTTGAAGTCTCTCCCAAAGCGACCAAGCCAGAAATAAAAGCGGCAATAGAGACTCTATTTGAGGTCAAAGTAGTACAAGTAAATACCAGTAATAGTCCCCGCAAAAAGCGTCGCGTCGGCAGATTTATTGGTTTCAAACCCCAATACAAGCGAGCCATTGTCACAGTGGCCACTGGGGATGAAGACAAGATCAGACAAATTCTATTCCCCGAACTCTAAGAATTTTAGATTTTGGATTTTGGATTTTAGATTGAGGTAATTAGTGGGTGACAAAGATTGTTGTAATTGAATTGGTACTCACTAATTCCAAAATTAAAATCCAAAATCAAAGATTCTAAATCCAAAATCCACGCCTCCAAAATCCAAAATATAAATTATGGGTACTCGTTCTTATCGCCCTTATACCCCCAGTACTCGCCAGGTCACGATTTCCGACTTTGCAGAAATTACTAAAACTGAGCCGGAAAAATCTCTAACTAAATTTGTACATCGTGCCAAAGGCCGCAATAACCAAGGGCGGATAACCAGCCGCTTTCGGGGGGGCGGACACAAGCGGCTTTACCGCATGATCGACTTCAAACGCAATAAACGTGATATTCCCGCAGAAGTCATCGCAATTGAATACGATCCTAACCGTAACGCCCGCATCGCGCTTTTACAGTACCAAGACGGCGAAAAGCGTTATATTCTCCAACCCAATGGTTTAAAAGTTGGGACAACAGTAATTGCTAGTGTCAATGCTCCCATTGAAGATGGGAACGCCTTACCTTTGTCAAACATTCCTTTAGGTACAAGCGTTCACAACGTTGAGTTGACTCCTGGTAAAGGTGGTCAAATCGTTCGCTCTGCTGGAGCAACTGCTCAAGTCGTAGCCAAAGAAGGTAATTATGTCTCCCTGAAGTTGCCTTCAGGAGAAGTCCGCATGATTCGCCGGGAATGCTATGCCACTATTGGGCAAGTCGGTAACGTAGACGCCAGAAACTTGAGTGCAGGTAAAGCAGGTAGAAATCGCTGGAAAGGTCGCCGTCCTCATGTCAGAGGTAGCGTCATGAACCCAGTTGATCACCCCCACGGCGGTGGAGAGGGTCGCGCCCCCATCGGTCGCTCTGGGCCTGTTACTCCTTGGGGTAAACCAGCATTGGGTCTGAAGACACGTAAACCCAAAAAACAAAGTAGCAAGTTGATTGTGCGTCGTCGCCGTAAATCTTCTAAACGCGGACGCGGTGGTCGTGAAAGCTAATGCTAAGGGGTAATAGGTAATGGGTTAATTACTAATTACCAATTACCAATCACCAATTACCAATTACCAATTACCAAAACTATGGGTCGTTCTCTTAAAAAAGGTCCTTTTGTAGCAGATCATTTGTTAAGCAAAATTGAGAAGCTTAACGATAGCAATAGAAAAGAAGTGATCAAAACCTGGTCACGAGCTTCCACAATTCTACCGGAAATGGTTGGTCATACCATTGCTGTTCATAACGGACGGCAGCATGTACCCGTTTTCATCAGCGACCAAATGGTGGGACATAAGCTGGGCGAATTTGCTCCCACACGCACTTTTAGAGGTCACGCCAAAGATAAAAAAGCAGGTAGGTAGTTTGTCTTTAGTCATTTGTCTTTGTAAATGACGAATGACAAATTGCAAATGACAAATGACAAAAACGGAGAAAACTATGGATGTTGATACTACTAATGAAGTAAAAGCGATCGCCCGTTACATACGCATGTCTCCTTATAAAGTGCGTCGGGTACTCGATCAAATTCGTGGGCGATCTTATCGAGAAGCACTAATCATTCTGGAATTTATGCCCTATCGTGCTTGTGAACCAGTATTGAAGGTTCTCAGAAGTGCTGCTGCTAATGCAGAGCATAATGAAGGATTGGACAGAGCTGATCTAGTAATCACTAAGGCCCATGCAGACCAAGGACCAGTACTGAAACGGTTTCAACCAAGGGCGCAAGGTCGAGCGTACCAGATTCGCAAACCAACATGTCATATTACAGTCGCTGTTGCTCCAGGAGCCTCAGCGCAATAAGTGCTTACACCGATAGCTTAAAGCCAGAAATTTTAGAGGAAAGCATTTGTGGGACAAAAAATACATCCAATTGGTTTTCGTCTAGGAATAACCCAAGAGCATCAATCTCGTTGGTTTGCTGATCCTAGCCGCTATCCAGAACTCTTACAGGAAGACCACAAACTTCGTAACTTCATTGAAGAAAAACTGGGTAGATACGCTCAGAACAATGCAGGAATTTCCGAAGTCCGGATTGAGCGTAAAGCCGATCAAATTGACCTCGAAGTCCGCACAGCACGCCCAGGTGTAGTTGTAGGTCGGGGTGGACAAGGTATTGATTCATTGCGTACCGGACTTCAAAACCTGTTAGGCAGCAATCGTCAAATCCGCATCAACGTTGTAGAAGTACAACGTGTTGATGCTGATGCTTACCTAATTGCTGAATACATCGCTCAACAGCTAGAACGCCGTGTTTCTTTCCGTAGGGTTGTACGCCAAGCGATTCAGCGCGCCCAACGTGCAGGTGTACAAGGTATCAAAGTCCAGGTGAGTGGTCGTCTCAACGGTGCAGAAATTGCTCGCACAGAGTGGACTCGTGAAGGTCGAGTCCCTCTACATACCTTAAGAGCTGACATTGACTACTCTTACTGCACAGCAAAAACCATCTACGGGATTCTCGGCATCAAAGTCTGGATATTCAAGGGAGAAATTATTCCTGGACAAGAAGAAACACCTCCCCCACCAACAACACGGGAGCGTGAACCACGTCGCCGTCAACAACGTCGTCGTCAGCAATTTGAAGACCGCTCAAATGAAGGATAGTCATTAGTCATTAGTCCCTAGTCATTAGTGAATGACTCTTGACCAATGACAGATGACTCTTGACCAATGACAAATGACAAACCATGTTAAGTCCAAGAAGAACGAAATTCCGTAAACAGCAGCGCGGACGCATGAAAGGTCTGGCTACTGCTGGCAGTTCCCTGAACTTTGGTGATTTTGCCCTCCAAGCTCAAGAACCCGCTTGGATCACGGCTCGTCAAATAGAAGCATCTCGTCGAGCCATGACCCGTTACATCCGCCGGGGTGGTAAAATTTGGATTCGCATTTTCCCTGATAAGCCTGTAACAATGCGAGCCGCAGAAACACGGATGGGTTCCGGGAAAGGTTCTCCCGAATATTGGGTAGCAGTCGTCAAGCCAGGACGGATTTTGTTTGAAATCGCTGGTGTTCCTGAAGCTACCGCCCGCGAAGCAATGCGTTTAGCTGCATACAAACTGCCAATTAAAACTAAGTTCATTTCACGCTCTGAAATAGAGCCACAGGAGCAGGAGTAGGTTATGCCTCTTCCCAAAATTTCGGAAGCAAGAGAATTAAGTAACGAAAAACTGGCTGAGGAAATTCTTGCCGTTAAAAAACAGTTGTTTTATTTACGTTTGCAAAAAGCAACCAGACAACTAGAAAAACCCCACCAGTTCCGACATGCCCGACATCGCCTAGCCCAATTGCTAACGGTAGAATCAGAGCGCCAACGGGCCACCGCAAATCAAGCCGCAGAAGAAAAAGAGTAGGAGATTATGGCAGTTAAAGAACGAATTGGCTTGGTAGTAAGCGACAAAATGCAAAAAACAGTTGTAGTCGCTGTTGAAAACCGCGCTCCTCATCCCAAGTACGGCAAGATTGTAGTCAATACCAGGCGTTATAAGGCTCACGACGAAGAAAATCGCTGCAAAATTGGCGATCGCGTCCGCATTCAAGAAACTAGACCCCTGAGTAAAACCAAGCGCTGGCAAGTCGCAGAAATTCTGACTACAAAAAACACTTAATGGGTAATGGGTAATAGGTAATGGGTAATAGGTTAAAAAGCGATTAGCAATTACCAATTTACAATTACCAATTTACAATTACCAACCACAAGGAGAATTATTGTGATCCAACCCCAAAGTTACCTTAATGTTGCAGACAATAGCGGCGCTCGCAAACTCATGTGTATCCGTGTTTTAGGAGCAGGTAACTGTCGCTACGGTTTTGTGGGCGATAGAATTATTGCTGTTGTCAAAGATGCCCAGCCAAACATGGCTATCAAAAAATCAGATGTCGTAGAAGCAGTGATTGTTCGTACCCGCCATAATATTAACCGGGATAGCGGTATGAGTATCCGTTTTGACGACAACGCCGCAGTGATCATTAACAAAGATGGGAATCCAAAAGGAACTCGCGTCTTTGGCCCTGTTGCTCGCGAACTGCGTGAGAAAAACTTTACTAAAATCGTTTCTTTGGCTCCGGAGGTGCTGTAATGGCAAGCAAAAAAGAAAAGCCAAAGTTCTACAAAATGCATGTCAAAGCTGGGGATACCGTCCAGGTAATTGCTGGTAAAGACAAAGGCAAAGTCGGCGAGATTATCAAAGCCCTGCCTCAAGAAAGCAAAATCGTAGTCAAAGGCGTCAATATCAAAACCAAGCACGTCAAGCCCCAAGCGGAAGGTGAATCCGGGCGCATCGTCACCCAGGAATACCCAATCCACAGTTCCAACGTCATGCTTTACTCCACCAAGCAGAACGTCGCCAGTCGCATCTGCTACACCTTTACCGATGAAGGTAAAAAGGTAAGGATGCTTAAAAAAACAGGCGAAATTATTGATAAATAGTTATTGGTCATTAGTCATTGATCGAAACAAATGACAAAGAACAAAAGCATTCCCTGACAAAGCCCAGGGACAACCAGAACAAAAAACTATGCCAACAAGACTTAAAAGTTTATACCAAGAAACAATAGTCTCCAACCTCACCAAACAGTTTGGATACACCAACGTTCATCAAGTACCAAAGCTGGTGAAAGTGACTATTAACCGGGGTTTAGGAGAAGCAGCTCAAAATGCGAAAGCCCTGGAAGCGTCTTTAAGTGAAATTGCTTTGATCACTGGGCAAAAACCTGTAGTGACAAGAGCAAAAAAAGCGATCGCAGGCTTCAAAATTCGTCAGGGTATGCCTGTTGGGATCATGGTTACTCTCAGAAGTGAACGAATGTATGCCTTTCTCGACCGATTAATTAACTTGACTTTGCCTAGAATTCGCGACTTTCGCGGTATCAGTCCCAAAAGCTTCGATGGCCGTGGGAACTATACCCTTGGTGTTAGAGAACAGTTGATTTTTCCAGAAGTCGAGTACGACAGCATTGACCAAATCAGAGGGATGGATATTTCCATCATCACCACAGCTAAGACTGATGAAGAAGGTCGTGCCTTATTAAAAGAAATGGGAATGCCCTTCCGCGAACAATAAGTTCAATTAAACGAGGAGACGATGGCGACTAACGACACTATTGCTGATATGCTGACGCGCATCCGTAATGCCACTATGGCGCGGCATCAAACTACACAAGTGCCATCCACAAAAATTACCCGTAGTATCGCTAAAGTACTTCAAGAAGAAGGCTACATCGGTGAATACGAAGATGTCGGAGAAGGAATCAAGCGAAACCTGGTAATTGCACTGAAATACAAGGGTAAAAATCGTCAACCTATTATTACTACACTCAAACGGGTAAGTAAACCAGGTTTGCGCGTTTACTCGAATAAAAAAGAATTACCACGGGTATTAGGTGGTATCGGCATTGCCATTATTTCTACATCTAGTGGCATCATGACCGACAGGGAAGCACGGCGTCATAACTTGGGTGGTGAAGTACTTTGCTACGTTTGGTAGTCATTGGTCATTGATCATTTGTCATTAGTAAAGACAAAGGACAAACGACAAAGGATAAATAATTATGTCTCGAATTGGTAAACGCCCAATTACAGTTCCCGCAAAGGTACAAGTAACTTTTGATAACGCCAAGGTTGTTGTCAAAGGCCCAAAAGGTGAGCTTTCGCGCGAATTACCCGCTAATGTGATTTTGTCCCAAGAAGGGGAAATACTAACGGTGAATCGCCGTGATGAGTCACGTGTCTCTCGTCAGTTACATGGGTTATTCCGCACCTTGGTTTCTAACATGGTTGAAGGAGTTTCCAAAGGATTTGAACGCCGTTTGGAAATCCAAGGGGTTGGTTATCGGGCGCAAGTACAAGGTCGTAACCTGGTTATGAACATGGGTTACAGTCATCAAGTACAAATTGTGCCACCAGAGGGAGTTCAGTTTGCGGTTGAAAATAATACTAACGTTATTATCAGTGGTTACGACAAAGAAGTCGTAGGTAACACAGCAGCAAGAATTCGTGCTGTTCGTCCACCGGAACCTTACAAAGGTAAAGGTATTCGCTACGCTGGCGAAGTAGTTAGACGTAAAGCTGGTAAGACTGGTAAGAGTGGTAAGAAGTAGATATGAAACTTACTCGTAGAGAATCAAAACAGCGTCGCCATCGGCGCATCCGTGGAAAAGTGACCGGTTCTTCAGAACGGCCACGTTTAGCAATCTTTCGCTCACATCAGCATATCTACGCTCAAGTGATAGATGATACCCAGCATCACACTATAGTAGCAGCGTCCACCGTAGAACCAGAACTCAAATCTAAATTCACTTCTGGAGGAAACGCTAAAGCTTCAACTGAAGTTGGTAAGCTAATCGCAGCACGAGCGCTAGAAAAAGGGATAACCAAAGTAGTTTTTGATCGCGGTGGTAATCTTTATCACGGTCGGATTAAAGCACTTGCTGATGCAGCACGTGAAGCTGGGTTAGATTTCTAATTTGTCATTGGTCAATGGTCATTAGTCAATGGTGAGTAGTTAGTAGTTGGTAATTAGTGGTTAGTTACTGCAAGCAACAAACAACTACCAAAAAATGACAAATGACAAATGACAAATGACAAATGACAAATGACAGAGGAAATTAGACAATGGCAACAAATCGTCGTAAAACCAACCGCGTTAAAAAAGAAGAAACTAACTGGCAAGAAAGGGTCATTCAGATCCGACGGGTTAGTAAAGTAGTTAAAGGTGGTAAAAAACTCAGCTTCCGCGCGATCGTCGTTGTTGGTAATGAACGCGGTCAAGTTGGTGTTGGAGTGGGTAAAGCTTCAGATGTAATTGGTGCGGTGAAAAAAGGTGTAGCCGACGGGAAAAAACATCTGATTGACATCCCTATTACTAAATCCAATTCCATCCCCCATCCTGTTGATGGTGCTGGCGGCGGTGCAAAAGTAATTATGCGACCAGCAGCCCCTGGTACTGGTGTAATTGCTGGTGGTGCGGTTCGTACTGTACTAGAGTTGGCAGGTGTACGGAATGTTTTAGCCAAACAACTCGGTTCCAACAATCCCCTGAATAACGCCAGAGCTGCTATAAATGCCCTCACTGCTTTGCGTACTTTCTCAGAAGTAGCCGAAGACAGGGGTATTCCTCTGGAGAATCTTTACATTAAATAAAGTCATTTGTCCTTAGTCCTTTGTTCTTAGTAAATGACAAATGACAAATGACAAATGACAAATGACAAATGACAAATTTTGCTTAATTTATCGCTTATGAGACTCAACGATGTTCGCCCCCAAAAAGGGTCTAAAAAACGCGGTCGCCGTTTAGGTAGAGGCGTTTCTGCTGGTCAAGGTGCAAGTGCCGGTAAAGGTATGCGGGGTCAAAAAGCTCGCTCTGGTAGCAGTACTAGACCTGGTTTTGAAGGTGGTCAACAGCCATTGTATCGTCGCATACCCAAGCTCAAGGGCTTTCCCCTAATTAACCGTAAAGTTTACACTACGATTAATGTAGGTAAGCTAGCCTCACTTCCAGCTAACACAGAAGTTACTTTGACCTCTTTAAAAGAAGTAGGTATCCTTACTGCTGCCAAGGGGTCATTGAAAATTTTGGGAGATGGGGAATTAAATGTTCCGCTTAAAGTACAGGCGGCAGCTTTTACAGGTACAGCTCGTAGCAAAATTGAGGCAGCTGGCGGAAGCTGTGAGGTGATATGAAGATTGTAGACGCCCTTTAGGGCGGACTACTTTCACCAAGTCGCTACTTAGCAGCCACTTCGTGTCTACGCGCCTACAGTGCAGGGTAGGATGAAGAATGAAGGATAAAAAACTTAGTACTTCAAATTTCGTGCTTCACACTTCCATATTCTTCACACTTCTGACTTCATGCTTCATTCTTCAAAGGTAGCGCTTTATGATCAGTCGAGATAAACCCCCAACCGCTCAAGAAACTTTTATGCAGATGGCACAAGCAGCAGGATTAAGAGGTCGGCTGCTTGTCACCATCGGTATTCTCATGTTGATTCGTCTAGGTATACATATACCTATACCAGGAATTGACCGACAGCAGTTTGCAGCTGCAATTAATGGTAATAATCAGATATTCAGCTTTTTGGATATCTTCTCCGGAGGCGGTCTTTCCGCATTGGGAGTCTTTGCATTGGGCATTTTACCTTATATCAATGCTTCGATTATTATCCAATTGCTCACTGCTGCGATTCCATATTTAGAAAACTTACAAAAAAATGAGGGAGAAGCAGGAAGGCGGAGAATTTCCCAGATAACCCGCTATGTAGCTTTGGGTTGGGGAATTTTACAAAGTGTGTTCTTAGCAGCATTTTGGTTAAGACCTTTTGCCTTTAATTTTGGCCCTATTTTCGTAATTGAAACAGCTGTTGCTCTTGTCGCTGGTTCAATGTTTGTTATGTGGGCATCAGAAGTCATTACGGAGCGTGGTGTTGGTAATGGCGCATCTTTGTTGATTTTTGTCAATATTGTGGCAACATTGCCTAAATCTCTCAACGATACTATTGCTTATATTCAAGGTAGTGGTCAAGAAATTGTTCGCGAAAGAGTAGGTCCAGTAATTGTATTAGTCCTAGTTTTTCTTTTCACTATCGTTGGGATTGTATTTGTTCAAGAAGCAATTCGTCGCATCCCAATTATTTCTGCTCGTCGTCAAGTTGGTCGGCGGATTTTTGCCGAACAACGTAGTTATCTCCCCTTGCGTCTGAATCAAGGTGGAGTTATGCCAATCATCTTTGCTGCTGCAATCCTGAGTTTGCCACTGTTTATTGCCAATTTCACCAAAAATCCAGAATTGGCAAATATCATCAACACTTATCTCAGTCCTGGTGGTTCTCAGTCTTGGGTATATGCCCTTGTCTACCTAGTTTCAATTGTCTTTTTCAGTTATTTCTATTCTTCTTTGATAGTAAACCCAGTTGATGTGGCACAGAACCTGAAAAAAATGGGTTCTAGTATTCCTGGTATTCGTCCGGGTAAAGCTACTACAGAGTATATAGAGCGCGTTTTGAATCGACTTACTTTTTTGGGTGCTATCTTTTTGGGCTTGATTGCTATCATCCCCACTGCGGTAGAAAAAGCTTTAGGAGTACCAACTTTTAGAGGTTTGGGTGCTACCTCTTTGCTGATTCTAGTAGGTGTGGCGATTGACACAGCTAAACAAGTCCAAACTTATGTGATCTCTCAGCGCTATGAAGGAATGGTGAAGCAATAGTGACGCGATTAATCTTCTTGGGACCGCCGGGTGCTGGTAAAGGAACTCAAGCTAAAACATTGGCCAATCACTGCGATATTCCCCATATTTCCACAGGTGATATCTTGCGGCAAGCATTGAAAGACCAAACTCCTTTGGGTATAAAAGCCCAAAATTATATGGATAGGGGTGAGCTAGTTCCCGATCAGCTTGTGGAGGAAATGGTGGAAGAACGCCTCGCTAAACCGGATACTAAATCAGGTTGGATTTTGGACGGCTTTCCTCGGACTGTTAAGCAAGCAGCTTTTCTAGGAAAATTACTGCAAAAACTAGAACAGCAAGGAGAGAAGGTAGTCAATCTAGATGTGCCAGATGATATTGTAGTTGATCGTCTTTTACAACGAGGGCGTGCTGATGATACAGAAGAAGTAATTCGCCGTCGTTTGGAAGTCTACCGCTCTGAAACTGCTCCCTTGATTGACTACTATGGCGATCGCCACCAACTGATTACGGTTAACGGCAATCAGTCCCTAGAAGAAGTCACTACCGATCTTAAAAACGCCATAGCATCTTAAAATTAACAAAAAAAGGTTATGGGGATTGGGGATAAGGGATCGGGGATCGGAATCCAAAGAAACAAGAGGAATAAACACCAATGCCTAATGCTCGTTACTCCTTATAGGGAAATCAATATTCCCCGATCCCCGATACCCAATCCCCAAGCAGATACATGTAAATCTTAGATAAGATATATTAATAAACTGTTGATATTTTTCTAAAAATATGTTCATTTCCAGACTATAAATATCTGTAAATGAATAAAGAACTGTTGAATTGAGGGAATAATAAATTGTCTAAGCAAGATTTGATTGAAATGGAAGGTACAGTTACAGAGTCATTGCCAAACGCCATGTTTCGCGTTGATTTAGACAATGGCTTTAATGTCTTAGCTCATATATCTGGTAAGATTCGCCGTAACTATATCAAAATTTTACCTGGCGATCGCGTCAAGGTAGAGCTAACTCCTTACGACCTGACAAAGGGTAGAATTACTTATCGATTGCGGAAAAAATAGATATATGTAAGTTAATATACCACATGTTCAAATCAATTGCTTTTCTGAGCGACATTTAACTGAACATTTATCTGAAAATGCTATAATTTAACATTTGGAGTCAATTAGCAGAGCATGAAAGTTAGAGCTTCAGTCAAAAGAATGTGTGAAAAGTGTAGCGTGATCCGTCGTCGGGGTCGCGTGATGGTGATCTGTTCAAATCCGAAACACAAGCAGCGCCAAGGTTAGAACAAATTCAAGGTACGACTCTTAAAACTTGGTGAAGTGAAACGATCAAATCATCGTCCACACACTAAATTAACATCACTAGCAAGCAAATTTAGGGAGACAATTGTTGTGGCACGTATTGCCGGAGTAGACCTACCACGCGACAAGCGTGTTGAAATCGGTCTGACTTATATTTATGGAATTGGTCTATCGCGATCGCAGGAGATTTTAAAGTCTACAGGTGTAAATCCAGACACCCGTGTAAAAGATCTCAGTGATGCTGACGTAGCAACCCTAAGGGGAGAAGTAGAACAAAACTATCAAGTCGAAGGTGACTTGAGGCGCTGGGAATCACTAAATATCAAGCGCCTAGTTGAAATTGGTACATACAGAGGGCGTCGTCATCGCATGGGCTTACCAGTAAGAGGACAGAGAACTCGTACCAATGCCCGTACCCGTCGAGGGAGACGACAAACAGTCGCTGGTAAGAAGAAAGCACCAGGGAAATAAATTTTTGACAACGCTTGCTGTTAGCAAGTTTTACATTCATCCAATCACAACGATATGGCGCGACAACCAAGCAAAAAGACCGGGAGCAAAAAGCAAAAACGCAACGTACCAAATGGTGTTGCTTACATCCAATCTACTTTCAACAATAGCATTGTCACCATTACTGATCAAAACGGAGATGTGATCTCTTGGGCGAGTGCTGGTTCTAGCGGTTTTAAAGGAGCAAAAAAGGGAACTCCCTTTGCAGCCCAAACCGCAGCTGAAAGTGCAGCACGTCGAGCGACCGATCAGGGAATGCGCCAAATTGAGGTCATGGTGAGTGGTCCAGGAGCAGGTCGGGAAACAGCAATCCGCGCACTGCAAGGAGCAGGACTCGAAATTACGCTCATTCGAGATATTACCCCAATTCCTCACAATGGCTGCCGCCCTCCCAAACGCCGTCGAGTCTAAATGCGACTTGTTGGGTGGTAAAGGTAATCAGTGAACAGTTAACAGTAAGCAGATCAACAGCCAATGATAACTAGTAACAAGTAACTAATAACTGACAACTGAGAACTGTTTCCCTCACACGCATAGTGGCCGTCCGAAGTCCAAAAAGCCCTAGTTATGACGAGGGGCTACAAAACTTCGGAAAACCTAAAACATAGTAGCGCCTGTAAAGTTTGTAGATACTTGAACTTATTGCTTATTAATCAAAGTATTTAGTTTAATTAACTTCAAACACAAGGCAAAAATCCAAATGTGTGGGCAGTATATCTGTCTACTAGCAAGACCTGAAAGCAAGGGAGGCTACTCCGTGGCGCAGTTTCAAATTGAATGTATAGAGTCCAGTACAGAGGAAAGTCGGAGCCATTATAGTAAATTTATCCTAGAACCTCTAGAGCGGGGCCAAGGAACTACCGTTGGCAACGCCCTCAGACGGGTATTGTTGTCAAATTTAGAAGGTACGGCTGTAACAGCAGTACGTATTGCAGGAGTAACGCACGAATTTGCTACCGTTCCGGGTGTGAGAGAGGATGTACTAGAAATCCTCATGAAAATGAAGGAAATAATCCTCAAAAGTTATTCTGCTCAACCCCAGATAGGTCGTTTACTGGTTACAGGCCCCTCTACAGTCACATCAGCACACTTTGATTTGCCGAGTGAAGTTGAAGTGATCGATCCGACTCAGTACATAGCGACCCTCGCAGAAGGAGGAAAGCTAGAAATGGAATTTCGGATTGAAAAAGGCAAAGGGTATCGCACCGTAGAACGGGGTCGTGAAGAAGCGACATCTCTAGACTTTCTCCAAATTGACTCGGTGTTTATGCCAGTCAGGAAAGTTAACTACAGCGTTGAAGAAACTCGTGGCGATAATGGAATGCCAAGAGATAGATTGCTGATAGAAGTCTGGACAAATGGCAGTCTTAGCCCTCAAGAAGCTCTCTCCTCAGCAGCAGGAATCTTGGTAGAGTTATTCAATCCCTTAAAAGATATTGATATCAGGCAAACAGATACAGATTCTGATATCCCAGATGATCCTACAGCCCAGATTCCGATTGAAGAGTTACAGCTTTCTGTGAGAGCTTATAACTGTCTCAAGCGCGCTCAAGTTAACTCTGTGGCGGACTTGTTGGATTACACCCAAGAAGACCTATTAGAAATTAAAAACTTTGGTCAGAAGTCAGCAGAAGAAGTAGTTGAAGCACTACAGCGACGTTTGGGTATTACCCTACCAACTGAAAGGGCTTCTAAACACGGTTAATCAATACTTATAAAGTAGCCGCACAGCCTAGAAATAGGTCGAGGCGGTTAGGACTGCTTGAACCAGTCAAAGCCCCTTTGGGGCAAAACAACCTTGCGGAGTTCGATTTCTAATCGGCGTAGCAACAACAATAACCTTCAAGAAGGCTAGCGCGCCAACAGAATGCTCTCGTGTTTCCAACCAGAGGAGAGTTTAAAGACTAACTAACAACTTTCTTAGTAAGTACTATCTTTAAAATGGTTCATAGTTATGCGTCATCGTTGTCGTGTTAAAAAACTCAGCAAACCAGCTGATCAACGTCGCGCCCTGTTGCGCGCCCTCACAACTGAGCTAATTCGTCATGGTCGAATCACCACCACTCTGCAACGAGCTAAAGTGCTGAGATCCGAAGTCGATAAAATGATCACTTTAGCCAAAGACGGTTCTTTATCATCACGCCGTCAAGCTCTTGGTTACATTTACGACAAACAATTAGTTCATGCTCTGTTTGAGCAAGCTCCCACTCGTTACGCTAATCGTCAGGGTGGCTATACCCGCATCCTGCACACCATACCTCGTCGTGGTGATAATGCTGAAATGGCAATTATTGAACTAGTTTAAGTTATTGGTCATTGGTCATTAGTTAGTAGTTGACGATTGATGAGAATAACCAACGAATGACAAATGACAAATGACAAAATCCTATGTTAGAAAGCCACCAGCCTCCACCAAAACAGCGAGTCGCCCTGGTAATTCAATACCTGGGGACTCATTTTCATGGCTGGCAAAGGCAACCACAACACCGTAGCGTACAGGAAGAAATAGAGAAAGTCTTAGCGAATTTACTAGGTCATTCTGTTACGCTACACGGTGCAGGACGTACTGATAGTGGGGTTCACGCCGCCGCTCAAGTAGCTCATTTTGATGCGACTGGTAAAATTCCACCTCACAAATGGGCAACGGTGCTAAATAGTTACCTGCCCGAAGACATATTGATTTTAGCTTCGGCAGGTGTAAGCCAGACTTGGCACGCTCGCTTTAGTGCGGTATATCGGCGTTATCGCTACACCATATACACTGGAAAACAGCCCAATTTGTTTGTGAGGCACTTCAGTTGGCATTACTACCATACACCCCTGGATGACTTTTTAATTCAGGCTGCATTGAAACCCCTACTCGGAAACCATCATTTAGCAGCGTTTCACCGCAGTAACTCAGCACGTAAGCACTCTTGGGTTGAAGTGCAAGCAGTAGAGTGTTATCGAAATGGGCCTTTTATTCATATTGAGATCCAAGCAAATGGATTTTTGTATGGCATGGTGAGGCTATTAGTAGGAATGTTGGTGCAGGTAGGTAATGGAGAGCGATCGCTTGCTGAATTCACTGATCTCTGGAAAAATGAACGCCGGGAAGAAGTGAAATATGCTGCACCTGCCCATGGCTTATGTTTATTACGAGTCGGTTATCCAGATTTTCCTTTTTTAAAAGAAGTCTGGTTTGACACTCAGCCTCTATTTGTCATTAGTCATTAGTCAATGCAATAGTCATTGGTGATTACAAATGACATAGACGCGCAAGCGGCTACCTACGGTAGGCGCGTAGCGACTTCTGGTAAGTAGCCACTCCGTGTCTACCCGCAGGGTAGGACAAATAACAAACAACAATTAACAATGAACAATGAACAAAACATATCTTCCTCCTACAGATTCTATAACGCATGATTGGTACGTCGTAGACGCCACCGACAAACGTCTTGGTCGCCTAGCTAGCGAAATAGCTATGGTTCTGCGAGGCAAAAACAAACCCCAATTCACGCCCCACATGGATACAGGCGACTTTGTGATTGTAGTCAATGCCGAGAAAGTAGCCGTAACTGGTAAAAAGCGCACCCAAAAGATTTACCATCGTCACTCCGGTCGTCCTGGCGGGATGAAAACAGAAACTTTTGCCAAACTTCAAGGACGTTTACCAGAACGCATTATTGAACACGCTGTCAAAGGAATGCTACCGAAAAATAGCTTGGGACGACAGTTGTTCACCAAGTTAAAAGTGTACGCTGGTCCGACTCATCCTCACGAGGCTCAAAAACCCAAAGAGCTAAAAATTAATACTATTCCAGGAGCACAAGATTAATGCAAGCAACAGAAAACACTAGCGGTCGCGCTATGTACTGGGGTACTGGCCGACGTAAGTCCGCAGTCGCACGAGTACGCCTAGTTCCAGGTACTGGACAATTGGTTGTCAATGGTAAACCTGGAGATTTGTATTTCCAATTCAATCCTAATTATCTCGGAGGTATCAAAGCGCCTCTAGAAACTTTAGGATTGGAAAACGAATATGATATTTTGGTGAAAGCCGAAGGCGGTGGCTTAACTGGACAAGCCAATTCGATACGTTTGGGAGTGGCTCGTGCTTTATGCCAACTCGACCCCGATAACCGCTCACCTCTCAAAGGTGAAGGCTATCTCACCCGCGATCCCCGTGCAAAAGAACGGAAAAAATACGGTTTGCACAAGGCTCGCAAAGCACCCCAGTACTCGAAGCGTTAAGAGATTGGGGATCAGGGATTGGGGATTGGGAAAATTATCAATATCCTAATTTCATATCCTAAATTACCTTTCCCCGTCTCGCTGTACCCCTTCCCAATTCCCTTTCCCTGATCACCGATCCCCAATCCCCGATTCCTATTTCTAGTCGAACACCAAAGTTATAATCGTAGTATATTCACCACATAAGGAACAATGGCTAAATCTGGTATTCATCCTGAGTGGTATCCAGAGGCTAAAGTTTACTGCAACGGTCAAGTTGTGATGACCGTCGGCTCCACCAAGCCAGAACTGCACGTAGATGTTTGGTCTGGAAACCACCCCTTTTACACTGGCACTCAAAAGATTATTGACACTGAAGGTCGTGTTGAGCGCTTTATGCGGAAGTATGGCATGAGAGGCGGCGATCAAGCTTCTGGTGGCAAAAAGAAAAAGTAGCGATTTGGCTCTGTTGCTGGTAATGACGACCCTGCATCTGCTGGGTCGCTTGTCATAAATGCTCAGGCCAACTTGTTATTTTAAGGAGCGATCGCACTCATCATGGCTGAACAATATTTACTGGAGAAACTTAGATCTGTTGAACAAACTTTTAATGAATTAACCCGTCGTCTTGCTGATCCCGATACCGCCAAAAATCCTGATGAATATCAGAAAGTGGCAAAGGCGCGTTCAGGGTTAGAAGAGATAGTTAATACTTATGAAAATTGGAAAACAGCCCAAGAAGAACTAATAGGGGCGCGGCAAATACTGAAAGAATCTCACTTAGATGCCGAACTGCAAGAAATGGCCGCCCTGGAAGTTCAAGAATTAGAAGAGAAAATAGAATACTTAGAAAACCGTTTGAAGATATTATTACTACCCCGTGACCCCAACGATGATAAAAATATCATGTTGGAAATTCGGGCTGGGACTGGGGGTGAAGAAGCTAGTATCTGGGCAGGGGACTTAGTACGGTTGTACTCTCGCTACGCTGATACTCAGGGTTGGCGAGTCAAGCTAGTCAGTGAATCCCTAGCGGAGATGGGTGGCTTTAAAGAAGCAATCCTAGAAATTCAAGGAGACAGTGTTTACAGCAAATTAAAATTTGAAGCTGGAGTCCATCGCGTTCAGCGTGTACCAGTCACGGAGGCGGGAGGAAGAGTTCACACTTCTACAGCCACCGTGGCGATCATGCCAGAAGTCGATGATGTGGAAATCCACATTGATCCTAAAGATATTGAAATGACTACAGCGCGATCTGGTGGTGCTGGTGGACAAAACGTCAACAAAGTAGAAACTGCCGTTGACTTGATGCACAAACCAACGGGGATTCGGATTTTTTGTACTGAAGAACGCAGCCAGTTACAAAACAAAGAACGGGCTATGCAAATTTTGCGAGCCAAGCTGTATGAAATGAAGTTACGCGAACAACAAGAAGCTGTAACTTCCATGCGGCGATCGCAAGTAGGTACAGGGTCACGTTCCGAAAAAATCCGCACCTACAACTATAAAGATAACCGAGTTACTGACCATCGTCTTGGTCAAAACTTCTCTCTCAACCCAGTTCTCGAAGGTGATATAGAATCATTGGTTCAGTCTTGTATCTCTCAAGACCAGCAAGAACGCTTGGCAGAACTTGCTGCTTCTGGAGCGATGAATTAATCCCTTCCGCCGTGGAAAAAAACCGCACGACCTCGCGCAATCATGCGTGGTTTATTGGCTGAGTCAACCATTTTTTCTTCGCATTTGGCGTGTGTTACGGACAGGCTTTTTTGTATTGTCGAGTTGCTAATTTGGCTAGTCGCAGAGTCTTTAAAAGTCTGTCCGTTTCTTCTAGCTGATTACCTGAAAGTTCCCGTTTTAGACCAGCGATGATAAACTGCCAAGAAGCATCTATGTCAAAAAAATTACTATTATTCCAACCTCTGCGTATTATCTTTATTGCCCTCACTGTTGGACTTGTTGGGTGTAATTATGTCGGTAATTTGTTTAATTCGCCTGCTATAACCACTGAATCTTCGGGTGAATCAAACAAGAATCTGCCTAAAGTTGTTGCTACCAATAGTGTAATTTGTGACTTAGTAAAACAGGTAGCAGAAAAGACAGTTAATCTGACTTGCTTAATTTCTCCTGGTGTCGATCCTGATCGCTATCAACCAAAAGCAGGCGATCGCCAAGCCATAGAACAAGCCAAAATAATTTTTTTTAATGGATATAACTTTGAACCAACAAATTTATTTAAATTAATTAAAGGTAGTAAAAACGGCGCAGCTAAAATAGCAGTTGCTCAACGTGCAGTTCCCAAACCATTGCTGTATAGAAAAAATGGCAAGTTAGTATCTAATCCTTATGTTTGGCATCATCCAAAAAATGGCATCAAGATGGCAGAGGTAATTAGTGCTAACTTAAGTAAAGCCATACCTGACAATGCTTTCTTATATGGAAGAAATACACAAAAAATCAAAAAACAATTAAACCAGTTGGATGTATGGATTAAGTTACGTATTGATAGTATTCCAGCTAAAAATCGTAAATTTGTTGCAACTAATGATGATGCAATGATTTATTATACGAAAGCCTACAATCTTGCATCTATAAACGCTTTAGAAAAAATTAATAATGTTAAACCTACATCTGGAAGAATTAAAGAGGTAGTTCGAGAAATCAGAAGATCAACAGTGCCAACTATTTTTATAGATAGCACAAGTAACTCTAATGTTATTAATACAGTTGCCAAGCAAGCACAAGTGCAAGTTGCAGCAAGGCAACTTTTGGCTGAGAATTTGGGTAAACCAGGTGACAATGGAGATACTTACCAAAAAATGTTAACTGCTAATACTCGCACAATTGTTGAAGGTTTGGGTGGGACGTATTTAATATTTGAACCGCAAGCTGTAGCTAATAAAAATTAAGTTATATTATAATATTTAACTTTTTTAAAAATACATGAATTAGGGACGTACAACTGTACGGGAGCATTCCATTTTTTCAAACTTAACCTGGCGACTAGAAGTCGCGGCTATACTAGCAAACCTCTCTCCGCAGCCTAAAAATAGTCCGCGCAGGCGGAATTGGTTTGTGAGTCAGCGACGTCAGCGACTTCCAGTCTGCGGGGAATTTAAACATTTGGGATGCTCCCAAGCAGACTGGTTGATCTATTTGAGTTGTCTTTATACGACTTGTGCTATGAGCAAAGAGTTTAAACTCTTTGCTTTTCAAACAACCTCTAATATTTCTAATTTATCATTGATATTTTATTTGATCTCGCTATGACTAGCAAAAACAAAATGTTTACGGCGATTACCTTTACTGCTATCAGGCCATTCGACTAAATAATGCCCTTCTTCAAAATGAGCATCTACAATTGGATAAGTACCAGGTTTAATCTCTATACAACTTTCCTTTGGTAAATCTTTAACTTGTTCTGTTGAAGGCTTGAGGAAAGTAGGCGTTTTAATGATTAAATTGTGTGGTTTGCTAGTTGTTTGAGACTTGCCTATCAAACCTTTTGTAATTGCATCAGCCATTTTTTGAGCATTATATTTTGCCATATCAATTGGCGAATCGCAAAAGCAGCATTCAATCAAAATAGCTGGCATATCAGTATTTTTTAAAACGAAATAGTTAGCACTTTTAACTCCTCTATCTCTAAATCCTAGTCCAACAATTTCATCTAGAACTCTATCAGCAACTTCGCTGGCTTTTGGACTAATAGCGTAAACTTCTGTACCATTCGCTGTCCCATTAAATTTATTAAAATGAATCGAAACGTAAAAATCTACCTTTTCTCTGTTAGCTTTATTTGCTCTTTTACTCAGAGAGTCATTCAGGTCAGTAGCAGAACTAGGAGTACAATTAACAACTGTATGACCTGCTTTTTGTAAGTTTTGAATTACAATTTCGCCAACTGCTTTGGTTAAATCGTCTTCTTGCTTAATTCCTGTCGCGCCTATATCAGGTGGACAGTTGTGACCAATATCAATTCCAAATTTCATACTATAAACTCCTAAAGTGTGTGAAGTGGGACAAGTGTACTTGTTAAACTCGGAATCTTTTGTTTTGGGTATGCTTTATCACTACTTCACATTCAATAAGGGAGTTTTCGGAAAATAAAACAAAATTTGGATTTTATTTACTATAGCAATCCGTGTAGAAGTTGTGAAAATTGAGAAAATTAAATCCTCGACTTCTTTTAAGCAATTGGGGATCTTGTTGTTCACGAATGATTTAGGATTGCTATATAGCAGTCCGAATTAAAGGATGAGATGATACGTAGATTAAATATCAAAAATAAGAGTAAAATTTTATTCAGTCCTGGCGATTATAAATCACGGCTACACATACGAAACCCGCCTACGCGGGTTATTTTATAAAGTTCACTTAGGTAGACTTTATTTATGTAGT
The DNA here is from genome assembly GCF_059505505.1 of Pelatocladus sp. Classification (NCBI taxonomy): domain Bacteria; kingdom Bacillati; phylum Cyanobacteriota; class Cyanophyceae; order Nostocales; family Hapalosiphonaceae; genus Pelatocladus; species Pelatocladus sp. Next base: position 27,557 of record NZ_JCACKS010000248.1, read on the forward strand.
AGCGAATTTTATTTGCCAAATTGTTTCCAAGTTTCTCACGTTGGCGCAGCCTACCCAAAGGGCTTATGATTTAGGATTGCTATAGTAAATGACTAATTTATTTTCCACGCCATAAACGCTGTAATAACTTAAATATTCTCACCATCATTTCTTCTAACCACAACATAGTGCTATCTAACCATCCTAGAATTTGCTCTAATGGATGTTTGTCATAACCAATGGTTTTGGCTTTTATTTCGATCCAGTCTGGTTTTGCTTCTACTTCTGTAGTTTGCTGATGTTGCTGCTGAGAAATAGCAAATACTGTTTGTGTTGCAATAGATATTTTTTGAAATGTTGTTTGAGTAGAAGTGAGATCAGTTACTGGATTTTGCTTTTGTACCAATCGTTCTTTGGATTGTAATGTGAAACTTTGCAAGCGATGAATCAAGGTTTGCAGAGGATATCTTGCTGTTTGATTGCTAGGAAAAACTGAGTTTGAAATCGGAGAATTGCTAACTAAAGGATTTGTTTGATTTGAATTATCAAGAGATTTACCTATAATTTGAACATCACCAAAAATATCACTTTCACTCAGCCACAAGTCTATTAATTCATGACTTTGCATTTTAGAAGTTTTCTGTAACTTGTGGGATTTTCCAAATAGTTTTTTGTGATGATTGATTTGGAAACCTGAAGAAATTTGATTTTTGGATCTAGCCTGATCTAATTTTTTACTCTGACTTTCTCCAAAAAAGAAGTTGATTGCTGCCCAAATCAAATTTTGAATCTTTGATGTTGGATTATGGGAATTATCAAGGGTGGCTGTTGTTTGTTGATTAGTTGCTATTTGCTCTTTTCCATAAATAAATATTTGCAACTGAGTTTGCAAGATTTGGATGAGTTCACGGCTAGTATGAGAAATCGGCTCTAAAGCATTTGACTCTAACTTAGCAACAGTTGCATCTAATAAAGCTAGCGATCGCTTGGCATTTAATAAAGATAATTCTTCTGGATTTTGGTCTGTGTTCGGTGATAGTAGTGCTGGTGTTGTGTTTTTGTGATTACTACCAGTTAGCTTTGTGAGTAAGCGATTAATTTCACCAATTACGTTTGTTGTTTCTTCTTTAACTTGAGATAAGCGCCATTGACGCCAATAATTAGCAATTTCTGTAATAATATGCTCTTCTAACTTTTGTTGTTGTTGGGGCGTTAATATATCTAAAATTTCATTTTCTAGGGTAACGAGTACCAGTTGGCGATCGCACAATTGTGAGGCGATTCCCTGGATGTTAGATGATAAATCGAGATGTGGAGTAATTCTAAACCCTTGAGTCTTGAGTCTTGAGTCTTGAGTCTTGAGTCTTGATATAATTTGCAGATTCTCCACAACCTTTAGCACTTGCTGAATGGGGATATCGGATGCTGGGGGTGCTTCTGACTGAAAATCAGTATAATTTGCTATTTGTGGATTTTGTGTTTGCTCTCCAGTGGCTTGTAGTTGTTTACCAGCTGACTCTCGCGCTTTTTGAAGCAGTATAAATACGGGATAAGCTAGTGCTTCTAAAGACCAATTGGCAGCAACCTGTAGATGACGAAAGGTGCGCCCTACTCCTTCACTCCAACGTCGAGATTGTTTGTGAACGAAGTTAAAAAGTCTGCTTTGATAGCGTTCAGAGGAAGCAGAAGACATGGTAGTGAATTTTTGTTGAGAGCTTTGCTATTTATCCGATTTCCACTAAAAAATAAAGTGGTTGTTTGTTAGTAGGGGCGTAGCATTTGTACGAAGATATTTAGTTTTTAACAAAGATACCCATACAAATGCTTCACCCTTACAGTAGTTAGTAATTAACTACTAACCACTATCCACTAACATTCCAAGAGAAATACATTAATATTTACGCCATCAATAATAGCGAAAATATGACCTCTCCCGTATCGCCATCCAATACCAAAATTATCTCAGCTGCAATTGAGAAATTGCGCTCTTTTTGTCAAGAGAATATTCTCTCAAATTGGCGCTGTTTTGCAGGTGATTTGGCTGTGACTGATGTGAGTGCTTCTTCCTTGTCTGAGTGGACGCCTGTTGAGATTAATCCTAAAGGAAATATTGCTTGGGCTGGGGGACAAAAAGTTTTGTGGCTAGCACAAAAATTGGTGATTCCCCAAGACTTGCAGGGTTATGTGCTACAGGGTTTGTCTTTGCGACTGGCGTTGCTTTGGTGGGCGAATTCTGCCAAAATTTATGTGAATGGGGAGTTGGTGGGTGAAGGAGATTTGTTTGATTGTTCACCTCGGATTTTAGTTAGTCAGACGGTAAGATCAGGGGAAGAGTTTTTTATAACTATACGTTTGGTGAGTCCGGGACATTGTGATGGGGCGTTGGTGCGATCGCTTTTAGTTTATGAATCTACTGATGATCAATGTCGTGATCCTGGTTTTGTGGCTGATGAATTGGCGGTGACGCAGCGTTTTTTGCAAAAGTTTGCACCTGAGAGGTTGGATAGTTTGGCGGTGGTGGTGGATGAGGTGATGAACCGCACAGACGCGAAGAAACAGAGCAGAGAGTTTGATAATTCTCTGTTGTCATTGCGGGAGTGTTTAATTAAATCCAAAATCGAAAATCCAACATCAAAAATTTATCTGTTGGGTCATGCTCATTTGGATATGGCTTGGCTATGGCGTGTGAGTGAAACTTGGGAAGCAGCGCAGAGTACTTTTGAGTCGGTTTTAAGATTATACTCAGATTTTCCGGAGTTAATTTTTTGTCATTCGACACCAGCTTTGTATGCTTGGGTGGAGGAAAATCGCCCGGATTTATTTAGAGCCATTCAAGAAAAAGTTGCGGCGGAACTTTGGGAAATTGTCGGTGGTTTTTGGGTGGAACCAGAATTAAATTTAATTGCTGGTGAATCGATAGTCCGGCAATTATTGTATGGTCAGCGTTATGTGCAAGCAAAGTTTGGCAAGCTGGCGAGTATAGTTTGGGTTCCTGATACTTTTGGTTTTTGTGCGACTTTGCCACAGTTTATGCAGCAGTCTGGAATTGAGTATTTTGTGACGCAAAAGTTGCGTTGGAATGATACGACGAAGTTTCCTTACGGTGCTTTTTGGTGGCGTTCTCCTGATGGTAGCGAAATACTGAGTTTGATGTCCGCGCCTGTGGGTGAAGGTATCGATCCTGTAAAGATGGCTGATTATGCCATTGAATGGCAAACTCAAACTGGATTTACAGACTCGCTTTGGCTTCCTGGTGTCGGCGACCACGGCGGTGGTCCCACTCGTGATATGTTAGAAATTGCCCAACGCTGGCAAAAATCCCCTCTATTCCCCCAAGTAGAATTTACGACTGCTCAAAAGTATCTCCAACAACTGCAATCAACGAGTAATTCTCAAACATCAACCACTATCCCCATCTGGAATGATGAACTCTACTTGGAATTCCATCGTGGTTGCTATACTACTCACAGCGATCAAAAACGTTGGAATCGTCGTTGTGAGAATTTGTTGTACCACGCAGAATTGTTCAGTGCGATCGCCACGATTAAATGTGGAGTAAATTATCCAAAAGTGGAATTGGAAGCAGCTTGGAAGCAAATTTTGTTTAACCAGTTCCACGATATTTTACCTGGTTCCTCAATTACTGAAGTCTACGAGGATGCTTTAGTTGAGTGGCAGGAAGTGGAAAAGGTCGGTACGAAGATATTAGAGGAATCCTTGCGAGCGATCGCATCTCAAATTTCTTTCCCAACGCCACCACAACCAGATAGTTTACCTATAGTTGTCTTCAATTCCTTAAATTGGCAGCGTTCTGAGGTCGTGAGCGTTGGTTTACCCTCTACCACTGCACCCAATCAAGAATGGCAGATTTATGATTATTCTGGAAACAAACTCGTTTCCCAGTTGGGTGAAACTTCCACACTGCTGTTTTTAGCAAGGGATATTCCAGCAGTTGGCTACCGTGTTTTTTGGTTGTGTTCTTGTCAAGTAGAAAATGCACACAACAAAACCCAGTCTGAAGATACCAAATTAAGCTTGCAAAAGCAAGAACAAATTTCGTCAGAAAGATTGATTTTAGAAAATGAATTTTTGCTGATCATTATTGACGAGCAAACTGGTAATTTAGCGAGTGTTTTTGACAAGGTTAATAATAGAGAAGTTCTCAATCAAGCAGGCGGGAATCTATTACAAGCTTTTCAAGATAGTGGTCAATATTGGGATGCATGGAATATTGATCCCAATTATGCCCAAAATCCTCTACCATCAGCTACTCTGAAATCTATCCAATGTCTAGAACAAGGGCCAGTACAACACCGCTTGCGTGTGGTACAGCAACTTGGTAAATCAGAGTTTTGCTGTGATTACATTTTGCCAAGAGCTTCATCTGTGCTGAAAATTGCCATGAAGGTAGATTGGCAAGAAGAGCATATATTAGTGAAAGCAGCCTTTCCTCTTAATGTTGAAGCAGACTTTGCTACCTACGAAATTCCCTGTGGTGCAATTGCTCGTCCCACCAAACCCGCAACTCCAGCAGAAAAAGCAAAATGGGAAGTTCCCGCTTTGCGTTGGGCAGATTTGACGGAAGAAGTGAGGGACAAGGGGGACAAGGGGGACAAGGAAGAACTTTTCACCAATCCCCAATCCCCAATCCCCAATCCTTACGGTGTGAGTTTGCTGAATGATTGTAAATATGGTTATGATGCTCAACCAAATCAACTACGGCTAACACTTTTAAGAAGTCCTAATTGGCCTGATTCTCAAGCAGATAGAGGTGTACATGAATTTACTTATGCTTTGTATCCCCATGCTGGTGATTGGAAATCAGCCCATACAGCCCGACGCGGGTATGAATTAAATGTACCTTTGCAAGTAATTGTGTGTCCAATTAACCATCCTCAATCATCCAATGTTTCCGAATCTGTTGACCCAGAGGGGTTAGGAGTGAGTTTCTTAGATTTATCAGCAGAAAATTTAATTTTAATGGCATTTAAACAAGCAGAAGATGAGTCGCAAAAGTGGATTTTGCGTTGTTATGAGTGTCATGGAGAAACAGCCGAGTTGTCTTTGCAGAATGATTTGGGGCTGATTTTGGAGGGATCAGTCGATTTGTTGGAGCGTCCTTTGTCTATTAGTGAATCTGCATCTGTTTCAGAAAAATTAACGATACAACCTTGGAAAGTTGTTAGTTTTATGTTGCAACTTACAGGTGGCGCACCGTGACACCAAGTTGTCATAAACTGAGAACAACACTGGTGTCGTTGCGATCGCCTCTGTCACATAAACATGCAACTCTATTTTCAAATTAATCTTCATGATCCTCAAAGGGATCGCTCAACTGCTTAGAGGGCGGACCGAAAGCAGTGTAAATGGATAGCGCTGTGATGACGATCACAACTGCACCAACGGAAATGCTAAGAACTGTTGCGGGTTCCATAATTTAAAGATGGATTATGAGTGCTATTCTTATAGAATATTACAGAAGATTAAAAAATGCTTTGGCAACTATCTTAAGGTGAGATATGGCACAACGGACGCGGTTAGGAGATATCCTCAGACCTTTGAACTCTGAATACGGTAAAGTTGCCCCAGGTTGGGGTACTACTCCTGTGATGGCTGTTTTTATGGGCCTGTTTTTTGTGTTTCTGCTGATTATTCTGCAACTTTATAACAAGTCAATTATTATCCAAGATGTCAGAGTCGGTTGGTAGAGCTTTGTCTATTAACTGAATACATAAGCTTTACCTTCCATACCCGGTTAATCCGGGTTTTTTTGTCACCGCTACGCGAATTAAAACAATGCACTTACTTCATCATGATAATTGGTTTACTAGAGTTGACAGTCGCTTCGCTCCAAGTTAAAAGTAAAAAGTTAAAAGTTAAAAGGCACTCATAAAAAACTTCAGTTGTGGGTATCAAGCCCACTTAAACACTCATAATTTTACCGAGACACGTAGTGCAAGGTAAAAGGTGTCCTTTTTTTCAAGCCCACAGATTTATCAGTGGGAATTTTACTTTTTACTTTTTACTTTTTACTTTTTACTTTTTACTTTTTACTTTTTACTTTTTACTTGTTTTGACAA
>NZ_JCACKS010000249.1:0-33081 GCF_059505505.1 Pelatocladus sp.
AACTTCTATTGACGTTCTTTTACCACAAAATATACTATTTTGGAGATGTTTAATGGTTAGGGGATTGTTATTCTCAGGTTTTGCAATCTGTAAGTCTCAATCTTAGTCGTGCGTATCAAAACTTTTTTGAAGGTAGAGCAAAATATCCAAGATTCAAATCAAAGCACCATCGTCAATCAATCCAGTATCCCCAAAAAGTAAAACAAGTTGATGAAACTTTGAAATTTCCCGGTAAATTGGGAATCGTCAAAGCTAAAATCCATCGACCACTTGACGGGGTAATCAAAACAGTAACTGTTAGTAAATGTCCATCTGGCAAATACTACGCATCAGTTCTGATGGAATATGAGGGGGATTATCCAGCAACAAGTAATCAGGGTAAAGTTGTTGGGATTGATTTAGGAATCAAGGATTTTGCAATTACCTATGATGGCGATAAAGTCTCCAAGTATCCCAACCCAAGACACCTATCTAAATATGAAAAGAAACTAGCCGTAAAACAACGTATTGCTGCACGAAAAAACAAAGGCAGTAATCGTCGTAGAAAAGCAACAAAGATTGTAGCTAGGGTATACGAACAGGTTAGCAATGTCCGTCAAGACTACCTACACAAACTGTCTAGAAAGATAGTTGATAACAATCAAGTAGTTGTAGTCGAAAACTTAAACGTCAAGGGCATGGTACGTAACCACAAACTAGCTGCATCTATATCTGATACTGGATGGGGAGCCTTCGTCAACTTCTTGAGCTGCAAATTAGAGCGTAGTGGCGGGAAGTTGATAGAAATAAATCGATGGTTTCCTAGTTCCAAGCTTTGCTCTGATTGCCATTATCAAATCAACGAGTTACCGCTAGATATCAGGACTTGGACTTGTCCAAGTTGCGGGACACATCACGACAGAGATGGTAATGCTGCTATGAATATTAGAGCAGAAGGTATCAGAATGCTGTCCTCCTCTGGGACGGGGGAGGCTAACGCCAATGGAGAGGATGTAAGACCAATTCGCGGACGCAAATCCAAGATGAGGCAGTCTTCTGTGAGATTGGAAGCCCACACTGACCTGACGGTACAGTGTGGGTAGTTCACTATCAACATAAGCCGTTCACTCAAATTAATATGAACCCCAAAATTGCCTGTCAACTATGGGAACTTCTTTGGCGAGATTATAGCAGCAGGGTAAGGTATGCCCACACTTATGCACAAATGATTATTAAAGCGGGTGGTACTGTTGCTAATGATCACATTGCTTTTCGGTCTTTACGTATGGTTGTAGATAGTCCACAGGGTAAAGTCAACTTAGGGATTGAGTATTTGGGGAAATTCGCCGAAGCTTTAGGTTATGAGGCCGCTGGAGAGTATATATTTACTGAAACTCATCTCTATGCCCGGCATTATCGTCATCCTCAAGAAGCAGAATTCAATTTACCCAAGTTGTTTATTAGTGAGTTGATTGTGGATAACTTACCACCGGAAACTATTCAACTCATTCAACAAACGGTAAGTGGTGTCAATTTACTAAGTTATTCAGCAATTATTAATAGCTTTAACTATGATACCGAACGTCTTGCCAAGGAACTCCTGAAAATTTTTACCTGCCCTTGGCAACCTCCTCGACGTTCTATAGTCGAAGAAGTTAATAAAGTTAGTCAATACGGTGCTTGGGTATTACTACATGGTTATGCAGTCAACCACTTTACAGGCTATGTTAACCGCCAAAATACCCCAGAGTATCCAGATATTGATGCTACAGCTCGTGGTTTAGCAAAGTTAGGCGTACCAATGAAATCAGAAATTGAAGGAGATGTTAGCTGTGGCTTAAGACAAACAGCAACGCAAGCAGTAACAGAGATAGTAACAGTATTAGATGAGTTGACTGACACAGAAATTCAGATTCCTTGGACTTACGCTTACTACGAAATTGCCCAACGCTATATGGTGGAAGAAGAGTCAGGAAAGAGAGTTTTGTTTGATGCTTTCTTAGGAAGAAATGCTCAACAGTTGTTTGAAATGACTCGAATACAGAATTAGTTTGTTAGTTGTTGATTATTGCTTGTTGTTTGGAAAAACCACTAACTAACAACCATCAACAATTAACGACTTTTATCTGTATTTTCATCTGTTGATAATTGATACGACTCCAAAATACCACTGCGAATCATTAATGAGGGCCAAATTAATAAGAAAAAACCCATCCATGTGAGTACAGGAATCGCAATCAGAACTGTTAGCCAGACAATTTTCAATATTATCCAACTACCACTAATCAAGGTTACGCCTGTAAGCAGTATAGACCAAGGCTGACACCACCAAGGCTTGAATTTCCAAGGACTAATAGGTTTTGATTGAGACATTTACTTCAGTTATCAGTTATCATGGTTCCGTGTTCCTGATTTAATTTTGTTTCCATGCTTCTAAAGATACGTATTCATTCTTGATAATATCTAGAACTTGGATATCACCACTCGGATTCAAGACGCGAAACCAATAAATTGTATCCATGTAATCTATATGATTTTCATATATTTGCACTGTGTAGTAAGGTGCTTCTGGAGTTGGAGAACTATCAACCTTCGCTGCAACACGTATTTTTCCATTGGAGAGTTTTTCAATTTCTCTGGCTTTACGTTGTACTTGTGGTAGTTTCCAAACTAAGTTGAGGGCTGTTTTTTCATCAAGTGCTTGGGTAGCCTGAGTAATCTTGACAGTTTTAGAGGATTTTTGCTCAATCTGAACATGTTTAGTCTGAAAATATTTACTGTGACTTTGAGCAATAGTTGAGTGACACGTTAACCCAATGAGTAAAGAAGCGGTGAAAGGATAACATAGCGATCGCTTGATGAAGCTACCCATAAGCACAATTGTTTGCTCTTGTTAAAATTCGGTTTTAATTCGTAACATAAATATTTTCCTCTATTTTTCCACCATTTCTCGGACTAAATGCGCCAATTTCTCTGCACTATCAGCAGGTGCAATAGTTTTAGCTTTTTCCCCCATCACTTTTAACTGTTGTGGTGACTGTAAGAGGTGCAAAACTTCTGTTTGCAATTTCTCAAGTGTCAATTCTGTTTGCTGAAACATCAATGCTGCACCGATTGAGTTAAATACTTTGGCGTTGTAGGTTTGATGATCTTCAGCTGCAAACGGATAAGGAATTAAAATTGCAGGCGTACCACACACTGCTAATTCTGTTAGACTACCTGCACCAGAACGACTGATGGCTAAATTTGCGCGTTGCAGTAAGGCTGCCATGTTGTTATAAAAAGGCAAAGATATATACTGCGGATGTTTTAAACTTTCCGCTTCAGGATCTTTATCGCCTGTCAAATGTACAATCCAAGCACCAACATCAAACCAAGCTGTTGCACACTCACGCACTAACTTGTTAATGGCGACTGCACCTTGACTACCACCAAAGACAACGATGACAGGTACATTTTCAGGAATACATAAATCTAGTGATGCGGCGATCCCTAGTTTTAAAAATTCCGAGCGTACTGGAGTACTAGTGTAAATCGTCTTGGCACGGGGTAAATACTTGGCAGCAACTTCAAATCCTAATGCGACAGCATTACACCAAGGCCCGAAAAATCGCGTGACTTTTCCTGGTAAAGCATTTGATTCATGGAGTATTACGGGCATATTTAGCGATCGCGCCGCAATTACTGCTGGTCCAGCAATATATCCTCCTGTGGTGAATACTCCCTGAAATTGACCATTTTGTAAAATTTTCCTAACTTTAAGAATGGAACTGATCAGTTTACTTACAGTCAGTAGCGATGAGATGCCAAAACCTTTTTGAAATCCTTCAACAGAAATAGTATTCAATCTATACTGTTGGGGGACAAGCTGAGTTTCTAGACGATTGGGTACACCCAACCATTCGATTTGATAATCTGGCAATTCTTGCGCTAATGCGATCGCTGGAAATAAGTGTCCGCCAGTTCCACTTGCTGCTATCAATAATTTTATTGGTGCGTCTGCCATCTACCCACTACCATGTCAACGCTTAGTTTCACTAAGATAAAACAATTTTCCTACCTTGTTGTAAACTGTTTCGGAATTTAATCTACAACAGCTTTAAGGCAAGAATCTCTTTTGTAGTCAAACTACCAATTTAATCCCAATGCGTAGACTGATTATCCTACTCTTTAAACGCCAATCACGCTTCCCATCCAGCCGTTGGATACTTTTGCTACTACTTACTATTGGTTTTACGACTGGTTGGAAATGCGCTCAAGCTAGCACGTCACCGAACGCACCCCCTGAACTCAATAACCTATTGACGCAAATTGATACAGCAGCAAACCAGCGTAATGTCAAAGGAGTAATGCAGTTCTACAGTCCCAACTTCAGGCATGGGGATGGATTAAACTATCAAAGCATGGAACAAGCTTTGAATACATTGTGGAAACAATACCCCCAACTCAAATACAGTACGCAGTTGCAATCTTGGAAACCTCAAGGTAATGTGATCGTCGCTGATACGGTGACGAAAATAACTGGCTTACCTTCCCCAAACAATAATAATATGGCTTTATCAGCCACAATTACATCACGTCAGCAAATTTCTGGGGGAAAAGTCATTCGCCAAGATATTTTGTCAGAACGTACTCAAGTTACTGCTGGTAGTCAACCACCACAAATTGATTTTAAATTGCCACAACAGGTTAAAGTTGGTCAGCAATACAGTTTTGATGCGATCGTCCAAGAACCTCTAGGCGAAGATTACATTTTGGGAACAGCTTTGGAAGAACCAATCAAAGCAAACAAATATCTCAGTCCTACACCTGTAGACTTAGAGTTACTTTCATCTGGTGGTATTTTCAAAGTTGGTAAAGCACCCATGACTCCTGGTAGTCAATGGGTTTCGGCGGTGATCATGCGCGGAGATGGTATGACAATGATCACTCAACGAATGCAAGTAGTGAAAAAATAATTAGTCATTAGTCTTTTGGGAGCATCCCAATTTTTAAATATACCGCGCTTGGGTTTAAACCCTTAGCTAGTAGCAAAAGTCGTCTAAAGACGACTTAAATAAATCAAACAGAACAGTCTGCTTCAACAGATTTTAGCTATCAGACTGCAATTTAAATCGCAGGTGAGTTTTTTGAACATTTGAGATTCCCTTGACCCTTGACCAAAAAATGCTTTCTCTACAAAATCGAATTGTTTTAATTACTGGTGCGAGTAGCGGTATTGGTGCTGCTTGTGCCAAAGTGTTTGCTAGTGCTGGCGCAAAATTGATTTTAGCGGCGCGACGTCAAGAACGTTTGCAGGAATTAGCAGATAGTCTTGTAGAAACTTATCATGGCAAGTCTGGTCAGATACATTTATTACAGTTAGATGTACGCGATCGCTCTGCTGTTGAATCTGCTATATCTAGTCTTCCTAGCGCTTGGTCAGAAATTGATATTCTGATCAATAATGCAGGTTTAAGTCGCGGTTTAGACAAACTCTATAAGGGTAAATTTGAGGATTGGGAAGAAATGATTGATACCAATATCAAAGGTTTACTCTACCTCAGTCGCTATGTTGTACCTGGAATGGTGAGTCGCGATCGCGGTCATGTAATAAATATTGGTTCGATCGCTGCTTATCAAACTTATCCCGGTGGTAACGTTTATTGTGGTACAAAAGCAGCAGTCAGAGCAATTTCTGAAGGCTTAAAACAAGATTTATTGGGAACTTTGGTAAAAATCACTTCTGTTGACCCCGGTATGGTAGAAACAGAATTTAGCGAAGTGCGGTTTCACGGGGACACAGAACGCGCTGACAAGGTTTACCAAGGACTCACCCCCCTGACTGGTGAAGATGTTGCTGATGTGGTCTTTTTTTGCGCCACCCGACCAGCCCATGTCAATATTAATCAAGTAATCCTGATGCCTGTTGATCAAGCTAGCACCACACTCGTAAATCGTCGCAGTTAAAATAAGCTCTTGCGCCGAGTTTGTGTGATTATTTTAATTTACCGCAGTGGTGAACTGGGGGCAGATATATTTTGCTTTAATGTTTAAGTATGATGGCAGTAAAAAGCTATAGCAAGCACGACCCCAGAATTTATTGTAGGTAATCAAAGTAAGATAAAAGCAATGCAACAGGAGTATTGTTGATGGCTGGACCTATTGTCCCACCAAAACAACATCGCAAACGACTCGTTAGCTGGTTACTCAAAGAAGATCGTAACGACAAAGGTGAGGATTCTCAACATCCTTGGTGGCAGGTGATGTGCCTGACGGGGGTCGATTATTTTTCCACACTTGGTTATCAGCCTGGTATTGCTGCCTTAGCCGCAGGGGTTTTATCTCCTCTGGCTACCTTAATTCTAATTTTGCTGACACTGTTTGGTGCATTACCTATATATCGCCGAGTTGCTGCGACTAGTCCTCATGGAGAGGGATCGATCGCTATGCTGGAAAATCTCCTTCCTTGGTGGCAAGGCAAGCTATTTGTTTTATGTTTGCTTGGCTTTGCAGGAACTGATTTTATCATCACGATCACTCTTTCCGCAGCCGATGCCACAGCCCACATTATTGAAAATCCTCTCATCCCAGAGTTTTTACACGGACAATCAATCAGTATTACGCTTATTCTAATTGCGTTGCTTGGTGGCGTATTTTTGAGAGGCTTTAAAGAAGCGATCGGTCTTGCTGTGTTTTTAGTCGCTGCATATTTGTTGCTGAACTTAATTACGATTGGTGTTGGTGCATACCAGGTTTTACAACAGCCAATCGTGATTTCTAATTGGCAAACTCACTTGTTTACCAGTTATTCAAATCCTTTCATGATGATTGGTGCAGCCGCCCTGCTATTTCCGAAGTTAGCATTAGGATTATCTGGGTTTGAGACTGGTGTGGCGGTGATGCCGTTGGTGAAAGGAAATGAGCATGAAACCGAAGCAAACCCCAGAGGACGCATTCGTAACACCTACAATCTGCTGACAACTGCGGCGGTAATTATGAGCTTCTTCTTATTTACCAGCAGTTTGGTGACTATTCTACTCATTCCTAGTGCAGAATTTCAAACAGGGGGCAAAGCAAGTGGACGCGCCCTCGCATACCTAGCTCATCGTTATTTGGGGGATGGCTTTGGAACTATTTATGATTTAAGTACAATTTCTATCTTATGGTTTGCTGGTGCATCTGCAATGGCAGGGCTATTGAATATTGTCCCTCGCTACCTACCACGCTATGGTATGGCACCAGATTGGACACGGATGATTCGACCTCTGGTGTTGGTATATACAGCGATCGCTTTTGTAGTAACGATTCTCTTTAAAGCAGATGTAGAAGCTCAAGGTGGAGCCTACGCAACAGGGGTATTGGTATTAATGACTTCTGCTGCTTTGGCTGTAACTCTAGCTGCTCGGCGTCGGCGATCAACACGAGGAATATTGTCCTTTGGTTTGATTACACTATTGTTTGTTTATACCACCATTGTTAACATCATTGAAAGACCAGAAGGTATCCAAATTGCTGCCTTTTTTATAGGTGTAATTATTATTACCTCTCTAGTTTCACGAGTCTGGCGTTCCACCGAACTGCGAGTAGAGCAAATAAAAATGGACGAAACAGCTCGTCGCTTTATTCTTGAAGAAGAAGAGCATCAGGGTACAATCCGATTAATTGCCAATCGCTTGAATGAAGGGGATGAACGAGAATACTTCTTAAAAGAGAAGGAAGTGCGTGAAGACAACCATATTCCTCAGACAGATTCTGTTTTGTTTATGGAAATTCAAGTATCCGACGCCTCAGTTTTTTCCGAAATCATTCAGGTAACAGGAGTACAAGTTGGAAACTATCGCATTTTACGAGCTAGGGGTGCTGCTGTACCAAATACAATTGCAGCTATCCTCTTGTATATCCGAGATCAAACCGGGAAACTACCACACGCCTATTTCGGTTGGATAGAAGGTAATCCCATTCAATATTTGTTACGTTTCATCCTTTTTGGTGAAGGGGATATAGCTATAGTTACTCGTGAAGTTCTTCGTAAAGCCGAGAAAAATCCCGAACACCGTCCCGTTATTCATGTGGGGGGATAGTTATCAGTTATCAGTTAACAGTTATCAAATTAAACTGTTAACTGATAACTGATTCATGTCCGATCCCTTATCCCTAATCTTGTAACTGACAGAGTAATAAACCAAACAACTGGTTTTCGTCAGTCCATACTTTCTGCGGTACTAAACCTTTGGCTTTTAGTTCTTGTTGGATGCGGTTGAGATCGAATTTGCGAGAAATTTCGGTATGGATGGTTTCACCTGCTTCAAAATCAATATTGAATTTGAGAGTGCGTAATTCAACAGTTTGCGATCGCTTACTTTTGAGATGCATCTCAATTTGATGTTCAAGTTCGTTATAAAATGCCCAGTGTTCAAATTGCCTAGTATCAAAGTTACCCTGAAAACGCCAGTTGAGATGCTCTAACATATTCAAGTTAAACGCTGCTGTTACTCCTTGATTGTCGTTATAAGCAGCTTCCAAAATATGTTTTGGTTTTTGTAAGTCTACCCCCAATAAAAAATACTCTCCTACTTGCAGAGCAGCCTTGACTTGTGATAAAAACACATCATACTCTCGTGGATTCAAATTACCCAAAGTGCTACCAATAAAACAAATCATCCGATTGGGTAATTCTTTAGGCTCAATTTCAGAAAGAGCTAATTCGTAGGTTCCTGCCAATGCATAAACTTGTAGTGAGGGATAATCTGCTAGTAGCGACAGCGCACTACTTTCGAGCATACCTGCGCTGACATCAATTGGTAGATAATGCAGAGGTAATCCTTGTTTGTAGTAAGCATCTAGTAATATCCTAGTCTTTGTAGAACTGCCACTACCTAGTTCAACTATTTCACAAGCACCTGTGATTTCCGCAATTTCACTAGCACAAATTTGCAAAATTTTTGTCTCTGTACGTGTGAGGTAATACTCTGGTAACTCACAGATCTGCTCAAATAATTCCGAACCACGATCATCATAGAAATATCGCGGTGGCAGAGTTTTTGGTCTTTGAGTTAATCCCTTAATGACATCATTTCCAGCATTAGTAGAAATAACCAAACTTGGTTCTAGTAAACGCTGTATTTGTAAGCGTTCTTCAATGTTATTTTGAGAACTAGGATTACTACTGGCAGATTTGAATACTGTCATTGTTCCTCCATTGCTTGGTTTGATCGGACGCTTTTAGTTGCGAACCCAAAACCTTTGTTAGTGAAACATGAAGAGATACCTAATGACATCAAGCCTTAGCTAGATTGACTGAGTTTAGTTCGCGTGTTGGCTACTGTGCGTTCGCTCAATTTTGCTCCGATAATTTAATTAAGCCTTTGTTCAAAAATAAACATTAGAGACGCAATGAATTGTGTCTCTAATAAATTTATGTACTAAATTATACAAACCTGTTAAGCATTTTAGCTTACATACGCAACAGTTACACCAGTACCACCATCTGATTGTTCTGCTGGTTCGTAACGACTAACTCTGGGGTGTTGCTGCAAAAAGACGTGAACACCTTGGCGCAGTTTACCAGTACCGTGTCCATGAATAATCCAGATTGGTCCTGTTGCTTCAGAAATTGCTTTGTCTAAAATAGGTTCCGCATCTGCAACCCTACGTCCGCGTATATCTACCGTATTTTTGGATGTACGAATTGCTGGGGTTGGTTGGATTGGAGTAACTGGTGTTGCTACTGGGGCTGGTTTTGCTTTCGTTAATGGTTCAGCTTTTTTACCATCCAGAGATTCCACATCTTCAAGTTTGACTGTCATTTTCATAATTCCAAAGCGGACGGTTAACTCACCATCGTCATTGGGTGGAGTCAAGACTTCTGCTGTTTGCCCTAATTTGGGAATACGGATGCGATCGCCTTCTTTGGGAATATATCTTTGTTTCGGTTTTGGTGGTGGTTGGGGTATAAATTTTTCGGCTATTTGATGCAAAGTCTTTGTGGCTTGCTGGGCGTCTTGGGCAGTGGGTGTACCTTGCTGCAAGCGGCGAATTACTTGAGCAATTTCACTTTTAGCTTGAGCGATCGCCTGCTGGACTGCAACTTCTTGAGAAGCACGCAAACTTTGTTCTCTTTCCTGTAAATTTGCGGCTTTTGCGGAGACCTCTTTGTATAAACGTTCAGCTTGCTGCAACAAATCTTGTGCTTGTGCTGCTTTGGTTTCTTGACGGCGACGTTGTGCTTCTAATCCGGCAATTACCTGGTTAACTTCGTCTGTTGAACCTCCTAGATTAGTTTTTGCCTGTTCGACAACTTCTGCTTTTAGCCCCAAGCGTTGGGCAATTGCCAAAGCATTAGAACGCCCAGGAATTCCCCATAATAGACGATAAGTAGGCGAAAGGGTGGCTTCATCAAACTCTACTGAGGCATTTTCAAAGCGTTCATCTTGGTATTTCAAGGCTTTAAGTTCGCCAAAGTGAGTAGTTGCCATAGTTAATTGTGCATGATCTGCCAGATAGCGTAATAAGGCGATCGCTAAGGCACTACCTTCTACTGGATCTGTACCTGCACCAACTTCATCGAGGAGGATTAGGGATTGGGGATGAGGAATCCCAATCTCCGTTTTCCGATCTCCGTTTTCCGTTTTCCGTTCCCCAATCTCTGATCCCCGTACTCTGTGAGAAGCCGCTTGCGCGTCTACGCGTAGCGTCTCCTCTGGAGAATCCCCAATCCCCAATTCTCCCAAAATCCTACTAATGCGGCGAATATGCCCAGAAAAAGTAGATAAATTCTGTTGTAGAGATTGTTCGTCGCCAATATCTGCTAATATCTGGTCAAACCAAGGTAATTCTACTGGTTCACGGGCAGGAACAAATAAACCAACTTTTGCCATCAAGGCTGCTAAACCCAAAGTTTTTAAAGTAACTGTTTTACCACCTGTATTTGGTCCGGTAATTGTTACTACTTTAATTTCTGGCTGAATCAGTAAATCTACAGGAACTACTGTTGATCCTTGTTCGTGTTGTTGTTGCCATATCAACAATGGATGACGTAATTGTCGTAAGGTGATGTACTCATTTTCTTGCCGATTGATAAAACGGGGTGGGTTAGCTTGTAGCCATAAACTATAGCGTGCCTTGGCAGTTGCTAAATCTAATGTAGTGGCGATCGCAAGTAATTTTTCCAAATCAGGTTTTACTTCTGCCACTTGTTGTGTTAAAGCACGACGAATAGCTTCTTCTTCCGCCTGTTCTCTTCTAACTAACTGTCGCAGTTGATTACCCAAGGGAACAATGGAATTTGGCTCTATATATAGCGTTGCTCCGCTAGCAGAGGTATCGTGAACTATGCCAGGAATCGCATCTTTTTGAGGCGCCTTTACAGGAATCACATAGCGATCGCTCCGTTGAGTAATTAGCTGTTCCTGAACTGCGTTAGACTTTACTTGTATAATATTTTGTAGTTTTTGAGTAATCTGGTTACGTAACTTACGTAATTCTATACGGATGTCAGCAAGTTTTTGACTAGCGCGATCGCTTACTTGTCCACGTTCGTCAATACAACGATGAATTTCCTGTTCTAGTTCTGGATAAGTTCTTAAATCAGCAACCAATTCGATGAGAATGGGCAAATCTGGCTGATTATCGATCACACGACGTAGATTTCTACTTCCCGCAAGTGTGGTAGCAATAGCCAGCAGTTCATCACCTGCTAGAACTCCTTGTAATTCTGCCCTTTCGAGAGAATCACCAATATCTTGAATTCCTTCAAATGAAAGTCCTGTAGTGAGGCGACTTTCGAGTTGATAGACTTCTTTAGTTTGGGTCAACAAATACTCACTTTCAACTTGAGAGTCAGGTGGCGTCAAATCACGCGCTGCGATCGCCCCAAGTTTCGTAGCCGCAAAAGTGGATAGATGCTGGCAGAGGCGATGCCATTCGAGTAGTTCTAGAGTTTCAGATTGAATCAAGGCTTTATATATTTAGTGTCTTGAAAATGGGTGTGGGGGTGTAAGGGTGTAGGGGTGTAGGAGGAGTCATATTTTCATCCCCTGGTTGTGTGATTTATCATCTGATTGTCTAATTTCTATATTTGATTAATATCTGATTTGAATAATGTGAAATTTATCGTAGCAATATCAATCCCTTCATGGGTCACTCTCAATGGGTGAAATTTCCGTATTGGTCAAAAGTCAATAAATACAGGTGTAGGAAGATTTTGTAGCTATGGGGTAAAATTTCCTGGGTATTTCAAAGATATGAATGTAAGAAAAATTTTTGTTTTTTCTTACACTCTCACACCCTTACATCCTTACAATCTTACACCCTCATATCCTTACACCCTTACACGCTCATTAACTAACACCAACCTTAAGTAAAAAAAGATGCAGAAACTGATTTATTCAGCCTTGTTGTTTATTTGGATTCTTGTTGGCACTTTTTGTAACATTGGATAGTTTCTTAAAAAAAATCGCTGCAAATCTTCTCACAATTTGATACCCTAGCTTAAACAGATTTGGGAACATTAATAGCGTGGAAACTCAAATTGGGCGGGGGAAAACAGCTCGTAGGGCTTACGGCATAGATGAAATAGCTTTAGTACCTGGCAACAGGACGCTAGATCCGAGTTTAGCAGACACCAAATGGCGTATTGGTAATATTGAGCGAGAAATCCCAATTATTGCCAGCGCCATGGATAGTGTGGTAGACGTTCGCATGGCCGTACTTCTGTCAAATTTAGGAGCATTGGGTGTGTTGAATTTAGAAGGAATTCAAACCCGTTATGCTGATCCAGAACCGATTTTAGACAAAATAGCTTCGGTAGGCAAAGAAGAATTTGTTTCCTTGATGCAACAACTTTATGCTGAATCCATTAAACCAGAATTAATTGAACAAAGAATTAAAGAAATTAAACAACAAGGCGGTATTGCAGCAGTTAGTGCGACTCCCGCAGGAGCTAGTAAATATGGTGCAGTAGTAGCAAAAGCAGGGGCAGATTTATTTTTTGTGCAAGCAACAGTTGTTTCCACATCACATCTGTCCCCAGAATCTATAGTACCTCTTGACTTGGCTCAATTTTGTCGAGAAATGCCCATACCTGTGATTTTGGGTAATTGTGTGACTTATGAAGTAACACTGGACTTAATGAAAGCAGGGGCCGCTGCGGTTCTTGTCGGTATTGGTCCTGGTGCTGCTTGTACTTCCCGTGGTGTGTTGGGAGTGGGTATACCACAAGCAACCGCGATCGCAGACTGTGCAGCCGCTCGTGAAGAATATTATCAACAAACAGGTAAATATATTCCAGTAATTGCCGATGGTGGTTTAATCACTGGGGGTGACATCTGTAAGTGCATTGCTTGTGGCGCGGATGGAGTCATGATTGGTTCTCCTTTTGCAAGGGCTGCTGAAGCACCAGGAGGTGGTTATCACTGGGGTATGGCAACTCCCAGCCCTGTTTTACCTCGTGGAACACGGATTCGTGTAGCGACAACTGGTACTTTAGAACAAATTCTTGTTGGTCCAGCTCAGCTAGATGATGGTACTCATAATCTTTTGGGAGCCTTAAAAACTAGTATGGGAACATTAGGAGCCAAAAATCTCAAAGAAATGCAGCAAGTCGAAGTTGTGATTGCTCCTTCTTTATTAACTGAAGGTAAAGTATATCAAAAAGCTCAACAATTAGGTATGGGCAAATAAGACAAGTTAAGTAGTTAGTTGTTAGTTGGGGATGTGCTTGGAGTTTGGTGAGTAACTATAAAAAATAACTACTTACCACTAACTGCTAACAAACAACCAACTGACTATAAAAAAATTTTTCCAGACTCTTAAACATTTCCTGGAAAAATCACATATGTCGCCTACAATAGAAATAGCGGAGACGCATGTTTCCGTTCACTCCTCACACCACACTCCGCCCGGACTACTGTTCGGGCGGTTCCTTTTGTTTATGAAAAAAGCAAAAACCATATACTTTTTATCAAAACCAGAGATCCGATTACAGAGAAACGGGTAAGAGAAAATAAAAATCCTTTAATCTTTCCCTAATTCTTAGAAAAATAACTTTTGCAAAAGATATCATATACAAATCTATCTGTGTCAACTCCAAGCAGTGCTTTTTGCTATGGTAGAATTTCAGCACGATCAAAAATATATAGACAAAGGTTTGTAGCCATGTCAGCAGCCGCACAAGTTACCGACTCCACTTTTAAGCAGGAAGTATTAGACAGCGAAGTTCCTGTTTTGGTTGACTTTTGGGCACCCTGGTGCGGTCCTTGCCGGATGGTAGCCCCAGTAGTAGAAGAAATAGCAGCTCAATATGAAGGTCAACTCAAGGTAGTTAAGGTCAATACCGATGAGAATCCTAATGTTGCTAGTCAGTACGGTATCCGCAGCATTCCCACATTGATGATTTTTAAGGGTGGACAAAAAGTTGATATGGTAGTAGGCGCTGTACCAAAAACTACACTAGCTAATACTTTGGAAAAATATCTTTAAAGTTTTTGTTCCTGCAAATACGTTTGGAGTGAAAAACACTCCAAAAATATCTTAAAATATTTGCCAGTGAAAATAAAGGAATACTGACCTTGGTTTCCTAAGTCTAATATTTTTCCAACTATGTAGTTTGTACTGTGTTTGACTACTAAACACACAATAGCAATAAAGCCTACCCTAAAAAAGTCATCTGTGATTCATTTTTCACCCTTTGTTTGTCCCTTCCTCAGTGAAAAAAGCTAGTGCAAAAAGTAAAAACCAAAGCTGTAAAGCATTTATAGCAATGTTTTAGCTTATTTTTACTGTTGTAGCTCTTTTTGGCACGCTGCACTAGATTCTGTTGTTGCAAAGCAATTTTTGGTTGGCAAGGAAGTAGTAGCGCCTTAGTTTTTATAAACTAGAGGTGCTTTTTTATTTCAATGAAAGGGTTTTCCAGATAATTTTGGTAGACTTAACCTAATTCAACAATTCGTAAAAAAGGAGAATCACAACAAATGGGCGGCGAAATGTTCAATGCAGCTTTACTATCCTTCAGTTTAATTTTTGTCGGCTGGGCTTTAGGTGCGTTGTTGCTAAAAGTCCAGGGTGCAGAAGAAGAATAATTCTTTTCGGTGAAATCCTTACCAGACCGAGAGGCTTTGCTGTAGTCTCTCGCTCCTGTCATAATGTTAAAAAAAATGTAAACTTTTGTTTGCTCATCTAATTCTGTTAAGATTTTATTCATAAAAGTTTAAGTTTTGTAAAAAACCCTCATGACATTATTAATTGTCGGTGCCACTGGCACCTTGGGAAGACAAGTGGCTCGTCGTGCCATCGATGAGGGGTATAAAGTACGTTGTCTTGTCCGGAGTGCTAAGAAAGCCGCATTTCTCAAAGAGTGGGGTGCGGAACTTGTACCGGGAGACCTGTGCTACCCCCAGACATTAAAAGCTGCACTAGAAGGTGTTACCGCCGTAATTGATGCGGCTACATCCCGTCCGACCGATTCATCGAGTATTAAACAAGTGGACTGGGAGGGCAAGGTATCCTTAATTCAAGCGTGTTTAGCAGCAGGTATAGAGCGTTTTATATTCTTTTCCATACTGGATGCCGACAAATACGCAGAAGTCCCACTCATGGAAATTAAGCGGTGTACAGAAATTTATTTGGCAGAATCGGGCTTAAATTATACCACCTTGCAACTAGCCGGCTTTATGCAGGGCTTGATTGGTCAATATGGAATTCCCATTTTAGAAAATCAGCCAGTTTGGGTAACAGGTGAATCTTCGCCCATAGCCTACATGGATACTCAAGATATAGCTAAATTTGCTATTCGGGCATTAAGTGTATCAGAAACCGAAAAGCGAACTTTCCCAGTTGTGGGTACTCGTGCTTGGAGTGCAGAAGAAATAATTAGCTTGTGCGAACGCCTATCAGGCAGAGAAGCTAGAGTAACACGAATGCCAATTAATTTACTGCGTACTGTCCGCAAAATTCTCCGTTTTTTCCAATGGGGATGGAATGTAGCAGACAGGCTGGCATTTACAGAAGTACTAGCCAGTGGTAGACCTCTCAATGCTTCGATGGATGAAGCATACCAAGTTTTTGGCTTTGATTCCAAAGACACCACAACCCTCGAAAGCTACTTGCAAGAGTACTTCAATCGTATTATGAAGAAGCTTAAAGAGCTAGATTACGAAAAAAATAAAAAGAAAAAAGACAAAAAGACTCCTTTTAAAAAAGTTAATAGTCAATAGTTAAAAGTCAACACTCAAGAGTCATTCGATTTTAGATTTTGGATTACTCTTCCTTGAAGCCGCTTATCTTCGGTAGGCGCGTAGCAACTTCACAGAAGTAGCCACTCCGCATCTACGCGTCTGTGGATTTTGGATTAGCTCCACAGATAAATCTGCTTGCTCTGTAACATCTTAATAAGTATCAGTCAAAAGCTATTAACAAAGAACCAATGACCAATAACCAATGACTAATGACCAATGACCAATGACTAATGACTAAATTGACCAAAGTATGTCACGATTAACATAATAAAGAGCAGCGCCTAAAGATTGGATATTTGAGTGTGCCGAAAGTAGGCATTATCTACAACGACGTTAAACCGATAGCGGGTCGCGTCGCTATTGAACTTAAAGAAAAGTTCACCACCCACGGTTGGGATGTCTGCATCACAACTGGCATCGGTGGCATGTTGGGCTACTCTACCCCAGAAAGTCCTATATGTCACACACCTATTGAGGGTTTGACACCTCCTGGTTTCGACCCGGAAACAAAATTTGCTGTCGTGCTAGGGGGAGATGGCACAGTCTTGGCAGCATCCCGTTTAGTTGCTTCTTGTGGTATCCCCATGCTCACTGTAAATACAGGTCACATGGGATTTTTGACGGAAACTTACCTCAATCAACTGCCTCAAGCAGTAGATCAATTAATCGCGGATCAGTATGAAATTGAAGAGCGAGCAATGCTCACCGTCAGAGTATTTCGAGGAGATTCAATTCTGTGGGAAGCCCTCTGCTTGAACGAAATGGTGCTACATCGAGAACCATTAACCTCGATGTGCCATTTTGAAATTGCAGTAGGTCGTCACGCACCAGTTGATATTGCTGCCGATGGCGTCATTATTTCTACGCCAACAGGTTCTACAGCTTATTCATTGAGTGCTGGTGGCCCGGTTGTAATTCCAGGTGTACCAGCATTACAGCTAGTGCCTATTTGTCCCCATTCTTTGGCATCAAGGGCATTGGTATTTCCTGATACAGAACCAGTCAACATTTACCCAGTCAATACTCCTCGATTGGTAATGGTAGTTGATGGCAATGGTGGGTGTTATGTTTTGCCAGACGATCGCGTGAATGTAGAGCGATCGCAATACTGTGCTAGATTTGTTCGCCTGCAATCGCCAGAATTCTTCCGAGTTCTCAGGGAAAAACTAGGTTGGGGTCTGCCACATATTGCCAAACCGACCTCAGTAGAGTTGCCTTAGATTGGGGATTGGAGATCGGGGACAAGGGGGACAAGGGGGACAAGGGAGACTAGGGAGAAAATAAACACCAATTACCCATGACCTAAATCTTAAATAAGAGATTAAATTTTCTGCGTATAGAGTTTTTTATTACTAAAGCTATACTTTGACGTGCTACAACATTTTAGATAGCGTGTCAACTCAGGATAATATCTATCTGTAAACTTGTAAATTACGCTTATATCCTGATCTACAAGCGTTCATTAGAACATTTGTATAAATCTAAAATCTCAAATCCAAAATCCAACATCCATATGACGCTTGCTCACAACCCCTGTGTTTTGGTGATTGAAAGCGACGAGAGTTTGGCTCATCAGATCGCTTTTGATTTAAAAGAATCTGGCTATGATTCTGTTGTGGCTCATGATGGGGTGAACGGTTTGCAACAAAGCCGTGATCGCCAACCAGCTCTAGTTGTGATCGACCGGATGCTAGCAGGAGAGTCTGGGCTGTCTTTGTGTAAAAATCTGAGAACTACCGGAGTGCGATCGCCTGTGCTAGTCTTAATGGCACGGGATACAGTTGATGATCGCATAGCTTGTCTAGAAGCAGGAGCTGATGATTATTTTCTTAAGCCTTACCGTTCGGAAGATTTTTTAAACTTAATTCGCCTTTACTTAAAACCTGATGTAGACACCACAGAACAGTTACGTTTTGCCGATTTGGTTCTAGATCTCGCCACCCGCCGTGCTATTTATAACGGACGGGCGATCGACTTGACAATGAAAGAATTTGAATTACTAAAATATCTGATGGAACATCCCCGCGAAGTCCTAACCCGCGAACAGATTTTGGAAAATGTTTGGGGTTATGACTTCATGGGTGAATCAAATGTGATAGAAGTATATATTCGTTACCTACGTTTAAAAATAGAAGACGAAGGGCAAAAGCGCCTAATTCAAACAGTGCGCGGTGTCGGTTATGTGTTGAGAGAATCTTAGTTCAGTTATCAGTTATCAGTTAGCAAATTCTATAACTTACTGTTAATTGTTGACTTAATTCTTAAACAATGACCAATGACCAATGACCAATGACCAATGACCAATGACCAATGACCAATGACTAAAACTATCCTTTCTATCCTATTAGGTGTACTGTTAATAGGCTGTTCATCTCCTACACCAGCAAAATCTTCCACTGATACACCTAGTTCTCAAATTCAACCAGTGAAAACTGAGCAATTATCACTTGATACAAGTAAGGGTCAGCAGCTACCTATTTCTGCTCAGGCTGTTGTTCCTAATGGCACCAAAATAGATTTGGAAGTAGCACAAACACCAGAACAACAAGCAATGGGATTAATGTATCGACCCGCTTTAGGTGCAAATCGAGGAATGTTGTTTCGATTTTCTACGCCGATCACAGCCAGTTTTTGGATGAAAAATGTACCTGTACCTCTAGATATGGTTTTTCTCCGAAAAGGAGTTGTGCAGGCGATCGCTGCTGCTGTTCCACCTTGTACTGCTGATCCTTGCCCTACCTATGGCCCCAAAACCCAAGTAGATCAAGTCATTGAACTGCGTTCTGGACGAACTAACGAACTAGGATTAAAAAAAGGAGATATTGTTAAAATTGATTACTTGGAATCAGGTAAATTACGGAGACAATAATTAGAATTACGATGCTAAAACGCATATATAACAAGATATGAGAAAATTTTGATAAAAAAACGATTAAGTTCCTGGTAAAAAAGTTAATAGTAAAGCTAATATCTAATACAGTATCAAACAGATAGGCCCCGCCGTCTTTAAGTTGGGGCCTATGTTTTGGCTTTTTGTAACTAAAATCTATCTTTTGGCGTACGTGTAAAGATTCGCCGATGAGCGATTATTTAGCTAAGGAATCCTTCTCACTACAGGTGTATTTAGCTAAACAACTGAGGTAAAAAGGATAAACCTAATTTAGCTAGGTTAGCTACTCGATATTTAAAAGTAAAAGTAGCGCTACAATTGATAACTTCAACAGTGCTTTTCTTCAAGAACACAAGAGACACAAGCATCATTTACGGGTTGATTGTGTTGGCTCAGTGACTGATATAAGCCTTGTTCTCAGCCCTGTTAACTGCTGCATAACAGTAGTCTGAAGAAAAAGCATAAACAACATAAGGGGGTGAACTACAAAATGCTACCATCTAACTACACACAACTAATTCGTTTTTTACAAGAGGACTTGGCAATTTCTGCGGCTTCTATCAACGTTGCACTTCGCCACAGCAAACAAGATCCTGGACCTTTGCCGATGATACTTTTGCAATATGGGTTGATAACTCTCGAACAGTTGGAACAAATCTATGACTGGATGGAAAGTGCGGCATAGATTAGGGATAGCTCATTGAAGGGAACAAAAAATGTGTAATCAAGTGTGCTTCCTACGAAGACTCGCAAGAAGGAAAGTTAGCTTAAGTCATTTATACTGTTTCACTTATAACAAGTTACAAGAGCGGGTTAATAATTCAGCCCGCTCTTTAAATTTGTTAACAATTAGTCATTATTCATCAGTCTTACTCTACAAGAAGCCGCTTGCGCGTCTATGTCATTGTGATGAATTTGTAGGTAGTTCACTTTTCACCACTGACTTATCCTTATAGAAAGAGGTCAAGGCGATCGCACCTCCGCTAAAACCTAAATAGAAGGAATATTATTGAAGGTGCGAAGCAATGGCAGATAAATCTCAGAAAAATAGAGAAAATAAAAAAACAGATCATATACCCGCTACCGATATCAAAGAAGACAAGCATTCTTTATTAGAATCTTTTGCCGAAACATTAGGCTGTGCAGCTGGAACTGCTGTGGGAGTAGGAACAGTAGCTGGTAGCACTGCTATCGAAGCTAGTAAAGCAGTTGCACAAACAGCTGCTGAGGTAGGAGAAGCAGCAGCCAAGCAAGCACGCCACTTAATT
Organism: Pelatocladus sp.; assembly: GCF_059505505.1. Classification (NCBI taxonomy): domain Bacteria; kingdom Bacillati; phylum Cyanobacteriota; class Cyanophyceae; order Nostocales; family Hapalosiphonaceae; genus Pelatocladus; species Pelatocladus sp. The sequence goes on from NZ_JCACKS010000249.1 coordinate 20,352, forward strand.
GAGCAAGCAACTCATACAGCAGGACATGTAACAGAACGCTTGGGTGAGAATTGGCTAATCCGCAGTGTAGCTGGCGTGTTAAATCTCAATTGGTTAGTTGGTGCTAGTGACAATGTTGATTTAGAAAAATCCGCAGCTACGGTGAAAAAGCTTCAGCAGGAAAATCCTCATGAATCACCTAGCCAAATTGCTCACCGGATCATGGTAGAGAAAGCAGCGAAAGCAGGTGGAATAGGCTTCGCAAGCAGTATATTACCAGGATTTGCGGCAGCGCTACTGGCAGTAGATTTAGCGGCTACAACCCAGTTGCAGTCAGAAATGATTTATCAAATTGCTGCTGCCTATGGGTTAGATTTAAAAGATCAGAGCCGTAGAGGTGAGGTGTTGGCAATTTTCGGTTTAGCTTTCGGTGGTGGTCGTTTGTTGAGAACAGCAGGTTTAGGTTTGTTGCGAAATGTGCCTTTTGCTGGAGCGGTGATTGGTGCTAGCTCAAATGCGACGATGGTTTATTCTTTAGGATATGCGGCTTGTCGATTTTACGAAGCCAAGCTAGATGAATCCAAGTCTATGACTTCCGAAGAAACTTTAGCAAAACTCAAGCAAGAAAGCGAAAATTATTTAGAAACTGCGATCGCTCAACAAACAGTGATGGATCAAATCTTAGTTCATATGATCCTCGCCAGACATCCAGACAAGACTTGGGAAGAAATTTTGCCAGAGTTACAAGCCTTAAATCTCAGTCCAAGTTCTTTAGAAGCAATAGCTCAAAACATCAAATCACCTCAGCCATTTGAGGAACTACTTAATCAACTTAACCGAGATTTTGCCATACCACTTTTAGCTCAGGCTTACAGAATTGCCAAAGTAGATGGTGAGATTAAACCAGCAGAACAAAAAGTTATTGATGCGATCGCCACTAAATTTAATATTAGTCCAGAATCAATAGTCAAAAATTAGTCAGTGGTTAGTGGTTGTTGGGTAAATGTGATATTCACATATATCCAATAGAGTTAAAATCCGGAATCTAAAGATTTTGTTTTGTATTTGCAGTTATAGATGTACAAAATTGAGGTGTTTTTCCAGTAAAAGCGTTTTTTGTTTGAAAACTTACAAAACTCATGAGTATTTGAGTTTTCTATGACAATCATACTATTGAATTAGTCTGTTAGGGGAAACTGCAATAGCCCAACCAATGGTAGTTTAAGATCAAATATCAGTTCAAACTTAAAGAAAAAATTTATTTGTTGACAGAGTTTTTATCGGACAATATAAATCAACCCTTTGACGGAGTTTTGCTCCTTTGGTACTTAGTTAAATTTGAACCGAAAGCCCAAATAAGTATTTTTGAATACAGGAGAAATAGGGTGCTTGAACACATCAACAAATTCCTTCCGCCCCGTCAGTACAGACTTCCTTTAATTGGATTACTACTTATTCTTGGTGTTGTTGGCGAGAGGAGTAAACCTGTGTTAAGTAACCAACTTGCTAGATTACATATGCCTACAAGTCAGGAATTTGATAATCAAACAGCTACTTATAATTGGTTACAGCGCAAGCCTAGTGCTTCTTTGAAATCAACTTCTACCGATAAAGAAATACGTCTACGGAGAGCGCTTGTAGGATCAAGCTCTACACCAAATCAATTGGATGTAGAAGATAAAACAGCACCTACACAATTACTTGAGAATCCAGCACAAACTTATACTTGGTTACAAGGAAATAATACCCCTAGTTCAGAAGCATCAACATCCTTAAGTAGCAAAATAGCAGTAGCAGATAAGACCAAAAATCTCCAAGAAAGTGCATCTAAAGCATCCACAAAAACAACACAAGTTTCCTCAAAATCCAAATTTCCTAGACAAGATGGTGTTTATCTTTACGGACAGTCACCCAAACCAGGACAGTTAGGACAAGGCTATATTGTATTTGAAAAGCGCCAGAATAAAATAATCGGTGCTTTGTATATGCCTAGTTCTGAGTATAGTTGTTTCAATGGGACACTCAATTCCTCTGGAGAATTGGCAATGACTGTTAGAGGTTATGTTGGGGAAATGAGTCCATCCGAAATTGCTACCAGTAGTGGTTTACCTCAAAGGAGTGACGAAGAACCTGATATTTATGGTCATTCGGTGGAATTGCAAGATTACTATCAATTGAACTCAATCACTGGTAGCGATCGCCAAATTTTAAAGACGTGCAAAACTAATTAATAAAGCTAGGGGTATTACATATTTTGAGCCTCTAGCTAGTGGTAAATGTCCAAATCTTTAAAAAAATTATACAAAAATTATGAATATGAATGCTGAAAATTTCATAATTCATAATTCATAATTTATGAATCACCATTTTTATTTGCTGAGGTTATTCACCTGCTCAAGAAGTGCGAGTACATCACTACGACTGAGTTTTTCTTTACCATTAGCGATCGCATTGAGAGTCCCATAAGCCAAACTAAGAGGAATTTGGCAAAAATCCAAAGTTGGACCAACACTAAGAGCTTTGGTATAGGCTTCTGCTAAGACTAGATTGCGACGAGCATATATTTGCATATTTTCTGCACTCCAGCCGATGGGAAAAAAATTAACGTCACGAGCTAAATCTTCTTTGTGGTTACGGAGAATGTTAACTGCTTGTAAACCTCTACCAAATCCTACAGCATAAGTACGATTGGTTTGTGTGCCATCATACCAAGTCCACAAATCAGAAAGTAACAAGCCAACTGCACCTGCAACTCCAAAAGTATAGCGATCTAAATCAGACTCTGTATGAATTTTCCAATTTTTTTCTGCCCAATATGCCATCCTATCTGCCATCGCCCCAGTTGCATCCCAAATTCGTGGAGCGATAGTCTCAGGTGCTAGTAGGGCCCATTCCCTAATTCTAACGCTTACTTCTGCTAATAATTTTTCGTGAGAACCAAATCCCCCAGAGAAAGCATCAATAGCAAAACCATCAACTGCTGCCTGTAATGTTAAGCTGATTGATCTCAAAATATCTGCTTTGGTCTGGTTATCGAGTTCTGGATGGTCTTCAATTTCATCAATGGCTCGCATACACAGATATGCTGATGCTACGGCTTCTTGTAATCCTCTTGGCAAACGGCTAATTGGAATATAAAACGTCCGACTTGTCTGTTTTAAAATCTCCAAAGCCTCTGTCATTAAATCCATTTCCACATACCTGTGATCGTGTTTGAGCATACTAAAAGTTGTAAATCTTTTGTGATTTGACTGAAATCGTTTTCACTAACAACTTAATAACTTTATTTGCAACTGTTTATTTTGAAAAGTTGATTAAAATTGTGTAATTTTTTGTTCATACTTAAAACAAAAAAGTTTTGATTGGAATTAATAGTAGGCGTATTACCTACGCCATAGAAGTTTCTGTAGCGTAGCATTTGGAAGACAATTGTTTCATTAAATCGAATAATTGTCATCCAAACGCTTTATTTCAAATAAGTCAAGCAAATAATTTTTGATATTGACCTAGAGCTATTAAAGGAAAGTATTGTTGATAGAGGTGATACTTGAGATAAAAATGACTTGGAAAGCCAGTACCGGTAAAATCGGCTTCATCCCAACTACCATTTGGCAGTTGAGTTACGAGTAAATAGTCAATTCCCCGCTCAATTGCTAGTTTGGCAAAATTGCTAGTTGCTCTAAGTGCTACCATCAGTCCAATTAAAGCCCAAGCTGTCTGAGATGCAGTGCTGCGTCCTTTCCCCTTCAAGCTGGGATCATCATAACTACGACAAGTCTCACCCCAACCACCATCTGAGTTTTGACAACTAATCAACCAAGCCGCACCCTGTTCTATATTGTGGCGATGAGTTTGAGGACTAACCAAAGATAAAGCAGCCAATGCGCCACTTGTTCCGTAAATATAATTAACTCCCCAACGACCAAACCAGCAACCTTCAGACTCTTGCTCATTTAAAAGATATTTAATAGCACGTTGTTGCTTATTTTTATCAATTGCTAGCTGACAACTACCCAACATTTCTAAAACTCTGGCGGTGACATCGGCTGTATTGGGGTCGATCATAGCTTTCAAGTCACCATAGGGGACTTGATTTAGCCAATCTTGATCATTGTCGAGATCAAAAGCAGCCCAACCGCCGGGTTTACACTGCATCGAAGCTATCCAATCTACAGCCCGAACCATAGCTTGATGTTTGAGTTTTTCGTTCGGAAGTTCAACCTGATTTAGCGCCATGACTACGACCGCCGTATCATCTACATCAGGATAAAAGCGATTGTCAAATTCAAATGCCCATGCACCTGGTTTACCTTGGCGATTTTTTACTGTCCAATCACCGTAGTCGAGAATTTGCTTATCTAACAACCATTCGGCCGCCTGCACTAAAGCAGGATGATTTGGCGATAAACCAGAATCAACAAGCGCTCTAATTGCCCAAGCTGTATCCCAAACTGGAGAAACACAAGGCTGGACTCGGTAGGTATCTGCTGTTTCAAGGGCAAAGTTATCGACAGCTTGTAATCCTCGCTCCACAATTGGATCGGCTGCGTCGTAATCCAAGCATCGCAAAGCCAGCAGCGAATTGAGCATCGCAGGAATAATACCGCCCCAGTCACCTGTAGCTTCTTGGCGCTCTAATATCCATTTTTCGGCAGCTTTGATACCTTCTGCACGAAAAGGAACTAAATTCAAGTTTTCAGCTAGTTTGAAACCAGAGTCAAGGGTAAGAAATATATCTGTCCAGTTACCACTACGGGGTAATTCATACTTGACTTTTTCTATACTTTCTGCATACAGTTCATTCAAGTTGATCGCTGAATCAATTTGAAAAACTGGTTTGCGATCGCACACAATCAACAATGGCACTGTGCTTGATCTTGCCCAACTGGACATTTCGTAGATGTTGAAGAAAAATTTCTCACTCAGCAACATTACCCAGGGTGGTAACGAAGGAATACCCTGCCAGCTGTAGCAACCAATCAGCGCTAGGTGTAACTTTGTAAAAATGCGAGTCCGACTAATGCCGCCTCGCTCTAGAATAAATCTTCTGGCTTTGATCATGGCTGGGTCGGTTGGAGGTACACCCAAGAGCCTCAATGCCATGTAAGCTTCCACCGATGTACTTAATTCTCCGCCATCATCGTAAAAAAGCTCCCAGCCACCATGTTCTCGTTGTTGAGAACGCAGATATGCTTCTATTTTGTGCAGGGGTCTAGATTTATCTGTTCCCCAAATTTTATGAAGGAGAACAACCTCCGCAGTGATGGTAACGTTAGATTCTAATTCAGCCCACCAATAGCCTTGAGGGTTTTGAATCGAAAGTAAATATTTCTGGCTAGCAGCGATCGCATCTGACAGTTTTGATGCGGTCACTCTGTCTTGAATTTGCATGAAACACTTCTCACACTACACTAAAAAAATCGAGTCTTGTTAAATCTATGGTAATGATTGTTGTTAAGTACAAGTTTTTTGTCTTTTTAACAACTGTGTTTGAATCTATACTAAAATCATTTTGATTTTCCTTATATTTACAAAATTTACTTAATACATATTCATTTGCTTGTGTCTATTTTTCTCAGTATTCATATCTGACTAGCGATTTGCCACATTAATTTCGAGTATTTCGTAGTCAAGACTTCAGTCCTCACTACAAACTGAGCAAAATTAATCAAATAGACAGCAATTTATACTTTCCAGTAGAAAGATAGTAAATAAATACCAAGTAAATATGGTCATTATTATCATTGGTAAAGACTCAATTTAAAAGTAAAAAATGTATCATTAAAATTTGCCATCAACATATTACGGTTTTAAAGGTTGTTTGTAAATGATTATCGAGTCATTTCAACAGTAAATAAAGCGTGACGACGTAAATTCTAGATTTCCTCACGCAATTGTGGTAGGTTTTTAACTTTGGTTGTACGCACACAGATATGTAACAAGTTCCGATGAGAGTAGCGTTAACCAGGAAAAATTTTGGACTGAAAATCTCTGTGAAAAGTAAAAGCTGACGCTTACAAGCAACTTGTTTAGAGTTTCGTAAAGTGTATTTTTTATCGTTGAGACACTTCAAACAGCGCTTCTCTATATTAGACCTCTTGCATGAATAGTGTAAGCATGAAAAAATACAGGTCAAAAAACAAAGAGCAATGAGCTACGAACAGATAAAAGACCTGCCACCACCAGAATTTAAACGGTTATGTGGAGTGCATATTGCAACATTTGGGAGAATGGTAGAAGTCAATACCGCCAGAACTGGTGAGAACTGGTAACAAAGGCGGTCACAGTTTTCTCCTCTTAAAAATGGGGCAAAAAAACAGCGTCGGTATTATAGCGGCAAGAAAAAACTTCACACCTTGAAAGCCCAATTGGTAGTTGACCAGGTTAGTGGCAAAATCATCTGTACTGCTTATGGAATCGGTCGCATTCATGACTTCCGGTTACTGAAAAATACGAAGGTAAGATTTCATGATTCTCAGTTGTGTTTAGCCGATAAAGGCTATCAAGGAATTGCGAAAATCCATGCTATTAGCTGTATTCCGGCTAAAAAACCTCGTGGTGCTAATTTATCCCCTGCTAATCGCCAGCACAATCGTAATTTAGCTCAACTACGTATTGTTGGCGAACATATCAATCGTCGATTGAAAATTTTTCGCATCCTCAAAGAACAATATCGTAATCGCAGAAAACGCTTTGGCTTACGATGCAACTTAATTGCTGGACTTCTTAATTATGAACTTGCTCTGTTTTCTTGATTCGTGTAAGAGGTCTAGTAAAAACCGGTTGTGACAGTTGAGGGTACGGAATGTAGGTTTTAAACATCCTCTTACTATTGTTGTTCGTTATGAACATAACTATAGCTGAAGTTAATGTTACATATTAATAAACGTTGAACTAGATGTTAATAAATTATTACTTGAGAATTTAAGAATTATAAGAATGTTGATTTCATTGGCTGTTTTTGCGAAAACAGTGAAACCATTATGTCAAATTATACAGTTGAAGCTCTCAAAAATTACTACTGAAGAAAGATGCTTATCTGATTATAAAATGAGCAAGCTTAAGTGATAACAGCAATTTAAAAATATGGATAATATCTACCTGCTGTTTAACAAAGTGGAACTTTTATTTCTGTAACTGCTATGACTAGCAATATTTCACAAAAGAATGTCTGTAATTATACTAGTAACCATCAAACTGTAGAAATTTCTCTGTTATTTGCAAACTTCAAAAATAATATTTGGTATTGGGGTATTTTTTCTTGGATGTTCGGAATTACTGATAGAGGTTTTGCTGCGTTTGCTGATGGTTATTTATCTCCAATAGAGATTCTACAGATATGCGCCACCTCTTTCTTATTCTTGAGTTGGCTGTTTTTGAAGCCAGATGAAAACTTGAATAATGAAGGCGTATCCCCAAGCGAACAAACTGACTTAAGTCATTATCGCCAGCAAGCAATATCTACAGTTAGAAGTAGAATGGTTGAGTTACAAGATCAGCATATGATCAGTCAAGCGTATACTCTGCCTTTTCCTTATCTGTGTCAAATTTATCATTTATTAAATTTAAAACACTTGGAAACAGTTCACAGTTTTAGTCTGAATAATTTAAAAGTTGTTGATGTTAATTATATTCAGGCTACAAACTACGGCGGTAAGATCAAATTTCAAACAATATTAGCGGTATCGGCTGTTAATATTTTAAGAATTTGGAGACAACCAATAGTCGAAGTAGATTTAATATTGCATACACCTTTTACTGTTGAATTAAGTATTCCAGTCTATAACAACAAAAAGATTATTGTCATATTTAATGCTCTTCCTTTAAGCAGTAAAACTCATAAATTCTTTGTAGATATTTACAGCAATCTAGACTGGCCAAAGCCAATAATGCAAATTATCTTGCATTTTGCTTCTTGTTTAACACTGTATGAAGATATACCCTATTTACGCACACTTGCTAAAAAAAACCTAGAGCGCTTAATCAACTTAAATAGAGTTTCAAATCACGAAACAATGTGGCTATTTAGAAGGTTTGTTGAATTATATGGTTCGAGTATAGAACCTGCTCAAGAATTAAGATTATTGAGTAGTCAAGAAGATAAATGAGTTGGCACAAATTAAAGATTTAGCAATTCTACGAGATCCCCGACAACTTCTGCGAAGTCGAAGATCAGAAGACAACCATCAACAACTTATAGATACAATCGGAATGCAAGCAGAAATAGAAAAAGTTCTGCATTCTGGGAGCGATCGCCAATGAAATTCATTTCCGAACCATCGATACCTGTAAAAATTCAAAAGATGAAAGAACGGGTGCGCTGGGGTAATGCAAGTATTATCCAGCGTGGGATTGATCAAACTAGCATGGTGATCGACGATCGCAACTCGGATAATCCAGAATTTTCTTTTATGGTCATCGGTGATAGTGGGACGAAATCATACTATAAACATCATCCCCAGCGCCAAGTTGCTGAACTGATGCTTCCGCATCAAGAGGAATCTAGTTTTGTTTTGCATACGGGGGATGTAATTTATGTTGTCGGTTCGCGCGAGTATTATCCTCGAAATTTTATTGAACCTTATCGCGAATTCATCGAAGGCGGAGAAAACTACAAACGCATTCCCTATGATCGCATGGTGTTTAAAACCCCAATTTTGCCAGTGCTTGGTAATCACGATTACTATGATGTACCGTTGATGTATCGACTTTTGGCGGGAACCACGCTACCACTGCGTCGCCTGTTACGCTATAAAGATATTGAAGTTGGTTGGCATGGCTCTGATCAAGGTGATGCGTACGCACGAGCGTTTATTGATTATCTTAAGGTGTTCCACAGCAAAGAACAGTTAGAATTTCATCTCGATGAACACTACATCGCCAAAACAGACACAGGACGCTGTTTGCGCTACGAACCTGGACGTTTTACCCGCCTACCCAATCGTTATTACACTTTTCGTTACGGCGGAATTGACTTTTTTGCCCTCGACTCGAATACTTTTAACGAACCATCTCCCCTACCCGCAACCAAAGAAGGAGAAAGCAGTCGCCGTCAACTGGAAAAACGTCGCCACGAAATCGAAGATGAAGAGATGGAAATTTTAGAAGTGTGCGATCGCCTCAACCCAGATAATCCAGAAGATGCGGAAAAACTCGACGCTCTCAAAGCCAAGTTATACCAAATCGACGAAGTTAAAATTGACATCGAAAAACAACTCACATCCCACGATGAACCAGCTACCGACTTTGAACAATTGGAATGGTTTAAGCAAAGGCTGATTGAATCTTGGCATACCGAAGAAGTACGGGGAAGGGTAGTTTATTTTCATCATCCCCCCTACGTTACCGAAGCAAGTAAATGGAATCAAGCTCAAACTTTAGCAGTGCGTCGGCGTTTACGTTGGGTATTTGATAGCACCGCACAAACTCTTGGTTATTTAACTCACGGGCGTCCAATTGTTGATTTGATTTTAAACGGTCATGCTCACTGCTTGGAATATCTCCGCACTACCAACACCGGATATGCTGACTCTCATCTCAATTGTATAATCTGCGGTGGTAGCGGTCGTCGTCCCCGTCGTCAACGAGATGAAGGGACTGAGTTAATGGAGACTTTCGAGTATATAGAAGGAAAACCTACTCGTAAAATTGCTGATTCGCTTTTATTTATTGGTCGCAATGGTTACGATAATTTCAAGCGGTTGCCATATTCATGTGTGCGAATTGATGTTACAGGGGGTACTATACCGAAGTTTGTTGTTAAACCACTTGTTGCTGAACGCTTTCAAGGAGAGTGGTTTAACAAAGAATTAGAAGCATTTGAGATTTGAAAGCTTTAACCCTCTTGTGTCACTCTCCGAAAACTTTTGCCATTTCTGAATTCTAGAGCTTTTTTATAGGAAGCGTTCACGTAGTGTGTCGTATGGCGTATCGCCAGATTTTTTTTCTAATAACAAATACAAGCAGCAAGTTTTTTAATCGGATAGCTTGTATTGATTGACTGGTAAAGCTTCTAGAGATTGATCTCTCGGAAAATGACAGAAGAGGCTTATATCACTGAATCTTCATGCTCAAATCCAACCACTTCGACTGCGTAATTGGCGCACTACTCGAAATGTAGTCTACACCTGTCTCTGCTACAGCACGAATAGTCCCTAATGTAATATTGCCAGAAGCCTCTATTTTCACTCTAGTATTTTCTAAGCGAATAATTTGCACCGCATCCTGCATCATATCTAGAGGCATATTGTCCAACATAATAATGTCAGCTTTATTATTTAGAGCTTCTTGTACTTGTTCCAAACTTTCTGTCTCTACCTCAATCGTCAATGGATAAGGTATCCGTTCTCGAATCCGAATAATAGCTTCTTCTATTCCTCCAGCGGCTGCAATATGATTATCTTTGATCATTACCGCATCGTCCAGTCCAATACGATGATTGATCGCCCCTCCTACTTGAGTTGCATACTTTTCCAAAATTCTTAAACCTGGGGTAGTTTTACGAGTATCCACAAGTTTAGTAGGTAAATCTGAGATTTTATCTGTATATTGACGAGTGAGTGTGCTGATTCCACTTAAGCGCATTGCTAAATTCAGTGCTACTCGTTCCCCCATCAACAGTGCATCCAACGATCCATGCATCTGCGCTACTACCTGTCCTTGCTGACAGCATTCACCTTCAACTGCATGTGTGGTAAACTCTATCTTCTCATTTAAAAGCTGAAAAATTCTTGCCGCTATTGGTAAACCAGCAATTACTCCAGATGCTTTAGCTATCCAATGAGCTTGTCCTTGAATTGTATTGTCATTTAAAAGAGATTGAGTTGTGCGATCTCCTCTACCAATATCTTCTAATAACCAGTTTTGCAAGAGTTGATCTAGCACGATAAATGGAGGTAGTACAGCAGTTGAAGTTACCATATTCGTCTTGAACTCAAAAAGCCGACACTGTATTAGACCTTTCCAAGTAATAAAATGTCCCCCCCTCGCGTTGCGTCTGGGGGCGCAACGCCCACCAATCCTTGGGTTGAGCCGAAATATATTTGATAGGGCGGGACATTTTATTTTCTGGAGATCCGTTAAACAGTAGTGTATGAGGGAGCATCAAAAGTAAATTTACAGTTATCTTAACTATTTGTACTATTTAATCACTATATAGCGTTTCCTAAGCTACTGAGGTAAACCTAATCTTTTTTAATCTTTATCCAAAAATATAACCAAATTTAAAACCGTACCTCACTAGGTCGGGAAACGCTATAAAGGAATATGAAACATTAGGTAACCTGAGTTCGGGATAAGGAAAGGGACAGGTAGTAAGCTGAAAATAACATCAAATCCAGCACCTGTCCTATGTTTAGTTTAGAAGCTTTATTTTGCCACGTAGATGATTTCTGTAAAACTTTTGAAGCTCAATGGCATAAAACCCACCTTCCGCACCCCCAAGTGTCACAGAGAGAAAATACTGAGAGAAAAAAGGAAGTAAGAATAAAAACAAACATCTGAAGTCAAAAAAGACATTTGAGTAGCCATGAATCAACAAAAATGGCATTCAAAGCTATTGTCAATAAGAGGTTGTTTGAAAAGTCGGTCAGGTTGTAAAAAAGCTCTCTCGGTATACGCTGTGAATAGATATATAGACAGCACCGAGAGAGCAACATGAGTAAAGCATACCCCAGCAATCTGACCCGTGTACAATATGAATTTCTGAGTGAAATGATCCCACAACCCAAACCCGGTGGTTGCAAGCGTGAAGTCGATATGTGGGAAGTTTTGAACGCGATCTTCTATGTCCTGCTAGAAGGAGTGAGATGGCGATGTCTGGCGACAAGCCGCTTCGCGTCTACGCTACCTGGAGACTTTCCTCCTTGGCAAACAGTGTATACATATTTGCGAAACTGGCGTAAAGACGGGACGTGGTTGCACATTCACGATAGTTTACGACAGTGGACAAGAATCGAAATTGAGCGTCATCCGAGTCCATCAGAGGCAATCATCGATAGTCAAAGTGTAAAAAGTGTGGCTATGGTGAGTCAACAAGTGGGCTTTGATGCAGGCAAACAAATCAAAGGGCGCAAGCGTTTTATGACCGTTGATACCTTGGGATTAGTACTGCGGGTATTGGTCACCGCCGCTAGTGTGCCAGAGCGCTCAGGCCGTAAACAAGTACTCAAGCGCGTCCAAGAAATGGGTAACAAGGTTTCTCGCTTGACGACTATTTGGGCTGATGGCGGCTTTGATGGTCCAGCATTCATGATGTGGGTCATGGACATTTGTCGTTGGATTGTGCAGGTAGTGCTGCGACCAGAGCAAACTAAGGGGTTCGTGTTGCTCAAAAAACGTTGGGTAGTGGAGCGCACTTTCGGTTGGCTCATGGGGTGTCGCCGATTGGTCAACAGATGTTGAGTTATTGCCCGAAACATCGAAGACTTTTATCTACCTTGCCATGATCCGGATCATGGTGAGGCGTTTAGCATGAATTTTGACCCCTAAAAACTTTTCAAACATCCTCTAAGAAGTGCACTGTATTCTCTAAGGAATGAGGATTAAATAAAGTGCAAAATTAGGCTGTGTTAGCGGAGCGTAACGAACCGTTTTAAGTTCCATCAGAATTGCATGTTATTAAATTTGCGTTCCTAAATACACCTCATTTGTGGCTCAAGCGATTAAAACATAAGCTTTTTGGAATAGCCAAAAAATAAAAAAAAAGTAGTTGACAAAGAAGAGGAAGGTAGATACTATAGGAAAGTGCCAA
>NZ_JCACKS010000250.1:0-33066 GCF_059505505.1 Pelatocladus sp.
GGGGAACTCGGGGCCCCCACTCCCCCCAAGGGAGTGGGGATTAGGGGCGAAGGGGGAAAAGGGATTGGGGTATGGGAAAAAGACTTGTTAAATTATTCTCCCTTGTCCGCCGTGTCCCCCGTGTCCCTCTTCCCAATGCGTTAATTTTGAATTGATATGTCTCCTCGATCCCTACTCCCCGTACTCTGTGAGAAGACCTTTGGGTTCGCCAGGTGCTTTATGTTGGGGTAGACGCGTAGCGGCTTCTAAAAGTACCTGTCCACCGCACTCGCGTAGACGCGCAAGCGGTGAGCCAGTGCGTTTCCTCTGGAGAATCCCCAATCCCTTTTCCCCTTTCCCCGATCCCTAAAGTTTATTCATCGTCTTCATAGGGTTCTAAATCATCTGGTTCCATATCGCCACGTAAGTACATATCTGATTCTTCACCAGTTGCACTGATATCTGAGCGATAAGGAATACCATCACTACCGACTGTGACTAGATCAATTTGTTGACGGTAATAATCGACGCTTTTAACTTGTACAGCAACGCGATCGCCTAGTCGATAGGAAGCGCGATTTTTGCGTCCAAACAACGCCTGTTGTCTGGCGCGATATTCGTACCAATCGTCTTTCAGGGAACTGACGTGTACTAATCCTTCAACTCGTAAAGGTACGTTGTGATCATCAGCATCATCTTTTGGTGGGACTTCAATTTCCACAAAGAATCCGTAAGATTGGACGCCTGTAATCACACCACTGAAAACCTCGCCGATACGCTGTTTCATTAAAGAGGCTCTTTGCAAACCCTCTAAGTCAGCTTCGGCTTCTTGAACTTCTTTTTCTCTGTCGTTGATTTGGGTAATTACTCTTGTCAGTTCGCTTTGCAACTCTTGTTGCAATTCTGGTGGTAAGACATTCCAGTTAATTTCCCCGTGGCTATTAGAAGAACGCAAGTTCACACGCTCTTTGACACGGGTGTTGCGGCGATCGCGTCCGTGTTCGATTAGTGCGTAATATACCCTCTGCATCAGTAAATCTGGGTAACGTCGCAAGGGTGCGGTAAAGTGGACATATTCTGGTAGTGCCAAACCAAAGTGGGGTGCTTTGTTGGTGCTGTAAGCTGCTTGTTTGAGAGTATCTTGCAATAAATAAGTCAAAACTTGCTCAGATGATGACTCAGCAAACACTCTTGTCAATTGTTGATAATCTAGGGGTTGAATATCAATATCTGGCTCTAGTGATAATTCGATCCCCAAATTGATCGCCAGTTTCAGCATCTCTTGTACATCTTCGGGATCAGGTGCGCCTTGGACTCGCCAAATACTGGGAATACCTAAAGCACTCATGTGGTTTGCTATGATTTGATTTACCAGTAATACGAATTCTGTAAGTAGCGATCGCACAGGTGAATCTTTTTCTACTACGCATCCAAGAATACCTTCATCATAGAAGGGATTTTTATTTGTGGGCAGATTTAACTGCAAACTTCCACGAGAGGTGCGTTGTTGTTTGAGAAACATCTGCAATTTTTTCAATTCTTGCAGCATTTCTACTGCTTCAGTAGGGACTTTGGTAACTTTTTTACCATGAAGAATAGTTTCTGCTTGCTGAGTATTTACTGAAGCATCTACTTTCACTACACTAGGTTGAATTTCCCAATCCAGTACCTCTCCTGATTGCGAATCAAAGGTAACTAGACAAGAAAGACTGAGGCGATCGCTTCCTAATACTAGAGAACACCGTTCTATTACATTTTCAGGTAACATTGGCAACACTAAATCACCAAGGTATACTGTTCTACCTCGTCTGAGTGCTTCCCGATCAAGTGCTTCATCTGGCTGTACGTAGTGTGAAACATCAGGAATATGAAAGCCTAATTGCAAGTTACCAGCATTATTTGTTTCTAAGGAGAAAGCATTTTCTACTGTTTTTGTATCAGTGTTGTTACTCAGTATTGTAATAGTAAACTTGTTACGTAAATCCAGCCGATCTTTGAGATCAGCCTTTAAAATCCTTTTTGGTAGTTTGGTAGCTGCTTCTTGGACGTTATCTGAGAAACTACGGGAAAGGTCATGCTTGCAGGTGACTAAATCAATATCAGCTGCTGCTTCTGCATCACTTCCGAGGATCTGCACAACTCGCCCTAGTGGCGGATACTGTGCTAGTGGGTAACGTAGAACTTCCACATGAGCCAGATGGTCGATCGCTTCTTGTAATTTTAGACCATTGGCGTAAAGTTTCAGTTCAAATAGCAGGCGATCGTCTAAAGGTACAGCTCGATAGCCCACTTCTACTTGTTTGATGCGTGCGAGTAAAGTGTGATTGGATCGTTCTAAAATTAATTTCACTTCTCCTTCAGGAGAACGACGCCGACTACCTTCTTTGAGAACCCGCACTAAAACGCGATCGCCATTCCAAGCATTACTCAAATGGCTTTCTCGAATGTAAATATCCTCAGTTCCTTCTACATCTTGAATTGCAAAGCAAAAGCCCTTGCTGGAACAGCGTAACTTTGCTTCTATTAGCCCTTCTTCTGTAATGCGGCGATACTTACCGCGTTCTTTTACTAAAATGCCAATTTTCTCCAATACCTCCAAGATGATGTGAAGTGTCTGTAAACTTTCTTCATCTTCACAACCAAGTTTCTTTTCTAGAAGTTTACGAGCTACCAATTTATCATCAGTGAAATTGGCAAGGAGTGTAGCGATTGAAAATTCCATGCAGTGAACCGACCTTTGGTCAAAACATCTTTTTTTGTTGAGGACAGTTTTGTGTGGGGGTTCCCCTCCACCTTTGTAACGTGTCCATTGTTGAATTTGGTTCTTGGTTGATTACCTCACGACCCACAGACACTAGCGGTAAACGAACTTCCCAACAGGTAGGGCGCTACACAATCATCTTTTGAGTACCAGTTCGTTCAAGTCCCTTCACTTGGCCAATCTGACAAGGCAGTCCTCATACCGGATTTTACCCTACTAGGTTGTGACGCAACGGGTTTTTGAGAGGCTGTGTTTGGATCGTTCTCAGTAGAACCGCCCAAACTCGCTACGCAGGGGAAACCACAGGTGTTCAATTGCCTAGTTGAAAGGTACTTTACGCGATTAGACTCTGATTTTTCACTAGGAGAAACTGCTGATCAACCTAAATGTTCCATATGTAGAATCAGTAACAACTAGGTAGCAGCTTAATAATCTGTGAGCACGAACCATTACTTCATTATTGTAGATTTAGTCGTACTTCCAGAAAAGATTTCTGGATATTAAATTGGGTAAACAGTATAGCATTGCTCGCAATAACACTTAAAGTAAGTTTGTGGTAGCCAATAATTTACCCAAAAAAATTTATTTTACAATCAGTATACCCAAGTTTTTAATACAATTTCGGTAACTCAGGGTTGCATTTATCAATTTCAGGGTGCGGGGTACAAGGGAATTCTTGCTGGTGTAAAGTTAAAGGCAGTGAATCAATCTATTAAAATAGAGCCATACCCAATAGTGAATCCACAAGATAAATAAAACAGAATGGGTGGGTAACTCCAAAGCAATACTTAATTAGTTATCAGCTTTGTCAATTGGGTAAAATCATCCTGCTGATTGAATATCTTATCCTGTTGTCTGTTGCTTCTGACTTGAAATTATTCTGACGTTGATTTGGTGAAATTATGATGTTGGCTCAACTTCAGAGCTTGTATCCCACAGCTAGTTTAATCTCTGAATTAGTGCAAATTTATCATGGTAAATATATTGTTCGGGCAAGCTTACAAATAGAAGGTATCACCCGCGCTACTGGTATGGCAGCCGCCGTAACAGTAGAGGAAGCAGAAGATCAAGCCAGAACTAGGGCTTTGATGGTTTTGGGAATCGCTACTACCTCACAAGTACAGACGGAAAGTTTGATTGAGACTAAGAGCGTAACTGATGTTAAGACTAGCAAAAGTAGTGAACCAGCTCAAACAGAAGAAAATGTCTCTGCTTCTGACCATCTGTGCGTCCCCGTCTCTTCTTTCACCCAAACTCCCATCGATACCTTAAGCCTGGAAACACAAGCAAGCACACCCATTCAATCAACTGTTTCTTCAACTTCTTCAACTTCTTCAATAAATACAATTGATACCGATAGCCAGGATTTAGAGCCAAATTTGACTGCGATCGCACAACCGGAACTTCCCTTGGATATTCAAGCAGAAGACTTTGAGGAAATTTCTAGCAACCAGAGTGAAGACCAACCATTACCAGAGATTAATTCTAGTAACGTCACACCATTTCCCCAACGCAGTTATCACAATACTCCTACCGAAGAAGTAGTAGCTGCGCCACCCGCACCGACAACGAAGAAAAAGAAGAAAAGTGGACCAGTGGATCAATCAGATGATATCGCCAAAATCGGTGTAGAAATGCAGCGCTTGAGTTGGACAACTGAACAGGGTAGAGACTATTTAATTCAAACCTACGGTAAGCGATCGCGCCATTTACTTGATTCCGAAGAATTACGTGATTTCCTCAAATATTTAGAATCCCAGCCTACACCTGTAGATCCACTAGTGGGATTTTGATTAATTATTAGTTAATGGTCAATGATGAATAGTTACTACAAATGACAACTAAAAAAGATGGAATTTTAGATGAGACTGGTATATAATAAGTAAAAATAATACAAAACTAACCCTTAGACTGGACAGTAAAGTAAAGCTGCGATATCTAAAAATTAGTGACCTCAGCTGTATTACTATTTACTTACACAAAAATAAAGCACATTTGCTTGGTGTAGAGGTATGGGAGTATAGGGGATTGGGTAGAGTAAAAACTCTACACCCCTAGACCCTTATACCCTTACACCCCAACTTCTGACTATACAACCGCCATTGGACGGCTACCAGCAGCGTGACGATCAATCACCTGGTCGATTAAGCCATAATCTCTGGCTTCTTCGGGTGACATAAAGAAGTCTCTTTCTGTGTCTTCGGCAATTTTCTCTAACGGCTGACTGGTATGTTCGGCTAAATATTCGTTTAGCCGTCGCTTGTGGTAGAGAATTTCGCGGGCTTGGATTTCAATATCAGTTGCTTGTCCACGAGCGCCACCCAAGGGTTGGTGAATCATAATCCGAGAATGGGGAAGACTCATTCTTTTACCCTTATTACCTGCGCTCAGGAGAAAAGCACCCATACTCGCTGCTAATCCGGTACAGATGGTACATACATCTGGGCGGATGTGCTTCATAGTATCAAAAATACCCATTCCTGCTGTTACCGAACCGCCAGGAGAATTGATGTACATATATATGTCTTTCTCTGGATCTTCGGCATCTAAAAACAGTAGTTGGGCAACAATCAAGTTAGCAACGTTGTCATCAATCGCTTGTCCCAAAAAGATAATACGTTCACGTAAAAGGCGTGAGTAGATATCAAAGGCGCGTTCGCCACGACCTGATTGTTCAATAACGATAGGAATCATTTAGCCAGCTTGTAACTAATGTAGATACATTCTATCGATTACAAAGGCTGATTGTTTTGCGAAACCATCTTAACCACCGTGTAGTCATAAATAGCAGATGGTGCTTACCCTATTAATTCGGCTGTTAGCCAGTATTATTTTTTAATAGTTTTGTAAAAATTGTCATATTTTTACTGAGAAAATTCCTGATATATCTACTTAATGGGGTAAATCATTAGTACAAGGTGCATCCAGGAGAACATACCCAATTTAAAAAAGAGCCACCGAAACAGAGGAAGCTGTCATGCTAGAAAAATTGTTACAAGCTGCTATTATTACCTTCTTACTGCACTTGATCGTTGGACTGAATACAAACACTACAATGAGTACCAAAGCAGCACCTCCCTCTGGTACGGTGCTTACACCAGTGGCCAGTTCGTTCTTGCGTTCTTTAAACTAAAAAATCACTGGTTGAATCAAATGTATATTGATTTAGTGTCAGTTATTCGTTGGTAGTTGTTTATTCTCAATAACTACCAACTACCAAAAAAATTATTAATCATCATTTTTTAATCTAAAATCCAAAATCCAAAATCGTTCGGTTAAGGCTCACGACAAGTCTAAAATCTAAAATCTTTCGAGGTAGACTGAACAGAGAAGGCAAATACTAGTGTCTAATCATGACTAATCGCCTTGCTGAAGCAAAAAGTCTATACCTCCGCAAACACGCCGAAAATCCGATTGATTGGTGGTCGTGGTGCGACGAAGCACTTGCAACCGCAAAAGCAGAGAATAAACCGATTTTCCTCTCCATTGGTTACTCCAGTTGTCACTGGTGTACTGTTATGGAAGGAGAAGCATTTTCTGACCTGGGCATTGCTGAGTATATGAATGCCAATTTTATCCCGATTAAAGTAGATAGGGAAGAAAGGCCAGATATTGACAGTATTTACATGCAAGCTTTGCAGATGATGAGTGGTCAGGGTGGTTGGCCTTTAAATACTTTTTTATCTCCAGATGATTTAGTACCTTTTTATGCAGGTACTTACTTTCCAGTTGAACCACGCTACGGTCGTCCTGGTTTTTTACAAGTTTTACAAGCAATTCGCCGCTACTACGATACAGAAAAACAAGATTTGCGCGATCGCAAAGCAGTAATTCTTGAATCTCTCCTCACCTCTGCTGTATTGGAACAACAAGGTACTACCCCAACTCAAGACAATGAGTTATTACAAAAAGGCTGGGAAACCAGTACAGGGATCATTACTCCCAAGCAGCACGGTAATAGCTTCCCCATGATCCCCTACGCAGAATTAGCATTACGGGGAACACGATTTGAGGTGACATCTAAATATGATGGCAAACAAATTTGTACCCAACGGGGATTAGACTTGGCATTAGGCGGTATTTATGATCATGTGGGCGGAGGATTTCACCGTTATACTGTTGATCCCACCTGGACAGTACCACATTTTGAAAAGATGCTCTACGACAATGGTCAAATTGTGGAGTATCTAGCAAATCTTTGGAGTACAGGTATAGAAGAACCTGCTTTCAAAAGAGCGATCGCTCATACTGTCGAATGGTTAAAAAGAGAAATGACCTCACCTGAAGGTTATTTTTATGCAGCTCAAGATGCTGATAGTTTTACCCCCCCTACCCCCCCTTACCAAGGGGGGGAGAACGAGGGATCAGAACCAGAAGAAGGAGCTTTTTACGTCTGGACTTTCAGTGAATTAGAACAACTGCTGAGTGCTGAAGAACTCACACAATTACAACAACAGTTTACAGTCACCGCTAACGGTAACTTTGACGGTCAAAATGTCTTACAAAGACACCATAGTGGAGAACTGAATGAAACCGTAGAAACAGCCCTCAAGAAATTATTTGTCGCGCGTTACGGTACGATCCCCGAATCACTTGAAACATTTCCTCCAGCACGCAACAACCAAGAAGCTAAATCTCATAACTGGCCTGGTCGAATTCCGGCGGTGACAGATACTAAAATGATTGTGGCTTGGAATAGTTTGATGATTTCCGGCTTGGCAAGGGCGTATGCTGTTTTCCGAGAACCTGATTATTTGGAACTAGCAACCACAGCCGCAGATTTCATTTTAGATCATCAGTTTGTCGATGGGCGTTTCCAGAGATTGAATTATGAAAATCAACCAACCGTATTAGCTCAATCCGAAGATTACGCCTTGTTTATCAAAGCACTGCTGGATTTACAAACTTGTAGTCCAGAACAAAACAAATGGTTAGAAAGAGCGATCGCACTCCAAGAAGAATTTGACGAATATCTCTGGAGTGTGGAATTAGGAGGATACTTTAACGCCTCAATTGACGCGAGTCAAGATTTAATCGTGCGCGAACGTAGTTATGCAGACAACGCTACACCTTCAGCCAATGGAGTAGCGATCGCTAATCTTGTGCGTCTGGCTTTGTTTACAGATAATCTACATTATTTAGATTTAGCAGAACAAGGCTTAAAAGCATTCCGAAGTGTAATGAGCAACCATCCCCAAGCCTGTCCGAGTTTATTTACAGCTTTGGATTGTTATCGCAACAGCACTCTGATTCGTACCACCACCGAGCAAATACACTCGCTTATGTCTCAATATTTACCAAGTGTTGTGTTGGCGATCGCATCAAAACTACCAGAAGACAGTGTAGGCTTAGTCTGTCAAGGATTAAAATGCCTACCAGCAGCAGCAAGTGTAGAGCAAATGTTGCAGCAAGTTCGCCAAAGTCAGGTGAGAGGGTGAGATCAGTTATCAGTTATCAAATTAAACTGGTAACTGTTAACTGTTCACTGATTTATGACAAATGACCAATTAACAGCCATCATCTTAGCAGGCGGTAAGAGTACGCGTATGGGTAGGGATAAGGCTTTGATCCCCATTGAAGATGTCCCGATGCTGCAACGAATCTGTCAAATTGCGGAAGCTTGTACAAACCAAGTTTACGTGGTGACTCCCTGGCCGGAACGTTATCAAGATTTGCTACCACCCAAAAGCCAGTTTGTTCGGGAAGTACTTTTACCAGAAGAAACTGGTAATGAAGCAAAAACTCATGGACCACTGGTGGGGTTTTCTCAAGGATTGACGCAGGTAAAAACAGATTGGGTGTTGCTGTTGGCTTGTGATTTACCTAATTTGCGAGTGGAAGTTTTGCAAGAGTGGATAGCTGGATTAGAGCAAGTACCAGAAGAAGCGATCGCAGCTTTGGTTTATAGAAATAATAGATGGGAACCATTGTGTGGTTTCTATCGCCGTCGCTGTTTACCAGAATTAAATAAGTATATTGAAGAGGGTGGGCGATCATTTCAAGACTGGTTGAAACAATATCCTGTACAAGCATTACCTTTGCTTGATTCAGAGATGCTTTTTAACTTCAATAGTATTATTTGAGAGGGGCATTTCAGTTTAAAATATATAATCTCTCCTCTCCCTAGCTTCTCTTGGCAACAATGAAACATACCCTATCAGTACTTGTAGAAGATGAAGCGGGTGTTCTTTCCCGCATTGCTGGTTTATTCGCCCGTCGTGGCTTTAATATCGAAAGTCTTGCAGTGGGCCCAGCAGAACAGTCAGGAGTTTCTCGGATCACAATGGTTGTACCCGGTGATGATTGGGTGATTGAACAACTCACCAAGCAGCTATACAAGCTAATTAACGTTCTCAAAGTGCAGGATATTACTGAAACTCCCTGTGTAGAACGCGAATTGATGCTACTCAAGGTGAATGCTACCAGCAGTACTCGTTCGGAAATAGTCGAGTTATCGCAAATTTTCCGGGCGCGAGTAGTAGATGTCGCCGAAGATTCTTTGACTTTGGAAGTTGTTGGCGATCCAGGAAAAATGGTCGCGATCGTCCAGGTATTACAAAAATTTGGTTTGAAGGAAATTGCGCGCACTGGCAAAATTTCCCTAACTCGTGAATCGGGAGTGAATACAGAGTTGCTAAAATCTTTGCAAGCCAAGGCTTCGTAGCAAGTGGTAGCTATAGCTCCCAAAATATACTTTTAATCAAGAAATTATTGAGGTTTGTATGATTATGTCACAATAAATCCAAACCTCTGTGATTATTAACCGATGACTTGGGTTGCGAACCACGGCTCTCATTTCAGACTGCTATAGAATAGAATCATTTTTTAAGACATCATTTTCTTATTCATCAATCACTAATCTAGTTAATATTTCGTTCCATTTTTCTTTGTGAATTTTTTGTATTTCGTTATCTGACTCTATGAGTTGAGAGTATCCATCAATAAAGTCTGTAACAGACATTATTAGCCTCAAATAATATTTGATTGTAGGAATAATTCCATTAAGAATTACTTGACATCCATGTTCAGATGCGATTTCTTTAATTAAATTGTTGATTTTATCTGACTCTGATTGCCTGATATCTTTTGAAGCAAAAATGTAATATCTACTAGGATTATATCTAATAATTTTCTCTTTAGCTCGGTAAACGAATTGCAAAGTTATTTCTTGACCATGCTTTACTTCTATAGCTTCAATTAGAGCATTATTTTTGTTTAATATTTCAATATCTCCAGCAGTCTTGGCAGTTCTATCAGAGGCTGTATGACTACCTAACTTTCTTAACTTACATGAACTATATCTAGAGATTTCTCTAATTAAAAGTTGATAGATAGCATAGAAAGCAATAACAGGTAATTTTGAACCACCAACAGTTTTATAGTCATAATTAAAATGTTCTTCTAAAGCATTTACTACATTTTTTATATCTAGTTTTTCATAATTCGTTAGTTTAATGATTTCAACAACGCTATCATTTTTAGCTGCTCTGACCAATTTAAGAAGCAGCTTTAACACATCTTCAGCTTTTTCAGGAGATGTTTGTACAAAATCAATTATATTTAAAAAGGCGATTTTTAGAGGTTTAGGAGTTATATTTCCGTTGTAATTTAAAGTATAAGGGTATGGTTGTTCAAGAGAGCGAGTTAACCAACCACTTTCGGCCATTGCAGGTAGTCCTAACTCCGTCAATGTAGGAGTGATGTACTTTGTATCTATAATTCTTGCGGAAAAACCATCTTGCATTTCAGCCTGGTGATATCTAATATCCTGAGATGGATGCAAAATTTTATGTACTAAAAGAGTAATTAATGCTGTATAAACCCCTTTTCTCATAAAGCAGTTTTTAGCAATTTCTGCAACATACGCTTGATACTCTTCTGGAACTTGTATTTGATTAAATTCAAGTTCAGATGTGATTTTATAAATCTGTAGAAATTTTTCTTTGTGATTCATTATTAAATGTAGCTCTAGTTGAATTGCTTGTTCAGTATTATTTTTTTTATTAAGACTGATGGTTTCATCTTCCATCTTTTGAGAGGAGAAAACTTGTTCTTGAATCTGATTAGCAAGTTCATGAACTACTGGTATAGCAACAGAATTGCCTATCTGTTTATAGCATTCTCCTAAATTACTATGGGTCTTAAAACTATCAGGAAAACCCATAATTCTGTAACATTCTCTAATTGTTAATTTCCGAACTAAATTTTCTTCTGGTATATAAATAAAAAATCTACCTGAAGTCTCTTGAGATGGTATTGTTGGATGTACTCCATCTATAGAATAAATTCTATTTGGTTGATGGTGAACTCTGGATAAATGTTCCGTGTTTGGTCTAATACCAGTTTTCCAAATGTTTTTATTACGGTATCCCACAAAAATCAAACCAGAGGATTGTTGTTTAGGATTATCTATCAGCGTATACTCTTGAGGATTTAAGTATTCAAAATCTCCTGAATCACATAAAAATGTTCTTAGAATTGGGAATGGGTGGGTTTTTCTGAGCAAACCAAAATTAAATTTTTTATTTTTAGTACCAACGAAAATTACTCGTTCTCTATTTTGCGGTAATCCGAAATCTTTAGAATTTAATATTTCATAGTTAACCACGTAACCTAAATCTTCTAAAGCATACAATATTACTTCTAATGTTCTACCTTTATCATGATGTAATATATGCTTAACATTCTCAAGTACAACTACAGGAGGATGAACATGCTCAATTATTTCACAAATATGAAAAAATAATGTTCCTCTGGTGTCATGAAAACCTTTCCTTCTTCCACAGATACTAAAGGGCTGGCAAGGAAAACCTGCTGTTAGAACGTCAAAATAGGGGAGATTTTGTATGTCAATTTTTCTAATATCATGAGCGGGAATTTCTTCAAAATTTTTGTAGTAAACTTTTTGGCATTCCTCGTTAATTTCACAGGAGAATACACACTCATACTTAGCTTTTGAAAAAGCTAACCTAAACCCTCCAATGCCAGAAAATAAATCAGCGAATTTAAGTTTTAGATCCTCCATAAATAAGTTAAATATAAAATAACGACAAGATTAGATATTATAGCAAAAAAAATCTTCTCTCTTTAAATATTTTAATTCTTAGAGCCTAAGCATATTTAAAATAGCGAAATAATGTTTGGTGTTGTATTTAAGCATAAAATGAGCAGTCACCTTTAATTACACCAGATATTCAAAGCCCTATTTATGCCGCAATTCTTGGGGAGTGTGAAAAACTCGGATGCACTGCGATCGCCATTGGTGGAATAGAAAATCATGTACATCTCTTGACAGGTTTTCCCACAACCATAACAATATCTGATTTAATTAAACAAATCAAAGGTAGTTCTTCCCATTTAGTTACTTATGAAATCCAAGCAGGCAAATTTTTTAAATGGAAAGGTAGCTATGATGCTTTTACTATTAGCCATGATGGTATAGATAAAGTAGCAAACTACATTAAAAATCAACCAATTAATCATCAACAAAAACTCTCTGATTTCAACTTGGGAACTAAATAATTGAAACCCGCGTAGGCGGGTTTTGTTTGTGTAGCCGCGATTTCCAATCGCCGGGGCTTTTTTTATTTCTTTGTATACTTAATTAATTCAAAAACTTATCCACACAGCGAACAAACATCTCTACACCCATCGCCAATGCTGTTTCATCAAAATCAAAACGGGGATGATGATGAGGATAAGCTAAATTCTTCTGTTGATTAGCAGAACCCAAAAAGAAATAACAACCAGGAACTTCCTGCAAAAAGTAGGACATATCCTCACCGCCCATTGTTTGACACTCCGGTATAATACCCACAGGCGTTTCTACCACTTCTTCCGCAACCGATCGCACTAATTGCGCTATCCCTGCATCATTAATTGTGGCTGGGTAGAGTTCACAGTACTGAAAGTCATAATTAGCACCAAAACTTTGGCAAACTCCAGCAATAATTTGCTCAATACGCTGGGAGAAAAAGCCGCGCAATACTGGATTAAAATACCTAACAGTGCCACTCATCCTCGCTGTATCTGCAATCACATTGCACTTTGTACCAGCATGAAGTTCACCGACTGTCACCACTGCTGAATCAATCGGATTAACGTTGCGAGCCACTATTGTTTGTAGAGCATTGACGATTTGGGCTGCAACTACTACTGAGTCTACAGTTTGATGAGGCATTGCGCCGTGTCCGCCTTTACCAAAAATGGTGCAGTTAAAGGTTTCGACAGCTGCCATTAACGCACCTGCACGTACACCCAGGGTTCCCAAAGGCAAATTATTCCACAGATGCAAACCGATAATGGCATCGACATCAGGATTTTTCAACACCCCAGCATCAATCATTGGTTTTGCGCCTCCTGGGCCTTCTTCTGCTGGCTGGAAGATCATTTTCACAGTCCCGGCGAAGTCTTGACGATGTTGCTGGAGATAATAAGCTGTACCAAGAGCGATCGCAGTATGTCCATCGTGTCCGCAAGCGTGCATGATCCCATCATGCTGAGAACGATACGCTACTTCGTTCTGTTCGAGTATGGGTAAAGCATCCATATCCGCACGAATCGCCAAGACTTTTTCATTGGCTGGTTTTTCACCCCGGATAATCGCAACAATACCAGTATCAGCAATACCTGTTTGATGCTCAATTCCCCATTCTTGTAATTTCTGGGAGACAAATTCAGCTGTGAGTTTTTCTTGAAAAGCGAGTTCTGGTTTTTGGTGTAATCTACGTCGCCATTCTACTAATTGCGGTTGCAATGAGCGAATCGAAAGGCGAACGCGAGATAAGTCAATATTGGTAGAGTTGGGAAAGGTCGAAACCATTTTCTTTAAATTGCTGTCGGTTATTTATATTGTGAATCGGGATTGTCATTTGTTCTTTGTCATTTGTCATTTGTTCTTTGCTAATGACTAATAGGTTTCATTACACATTCTTTAAGCTGTTCGCCGTTTCCCGTTCCCTATTCCCTGTTAAGAGTTCCCTAACTAATAACTAACAAACGCTCTAAATCTAAATCTGAAGCTACTTGTGCAAGTTTGTCTATATCTGCTGGGTCTTCTAAATAGGGTAAACAGCCTAAAACTGGGGTATTTGTCAAAGACTGAATTAAGTCTGCTGGCGTCCAGTTGGCGATTTCCTCATCTGTACGGGGTTGGACGCAATTTAGAACAATTCCCAGCAATTGGACTCGTGTTTGTCTTGCTAATGCGACATTTGCCACTGCTTGAGCGATCGCACCTAATCTGACTGGTACTACTAATACCGTAGGTAAGCGCCATTCGCCTGCTAAATCTGCTACCGTAAATTCATCAGTTACAGGTGAACCTAGTCCACCTAATGCTTCTACTAAGACAAAATCTCGACGCTCACATAACGCTGTGTAAGCCTGCCAGACTACTGCTAAATCTACATGGCGATTTTCTTGAACTGCGGCAATTGGGGGAGCTAGAGGTGCTTGAAAATACAAAGGTGTGATTTCATCAGGAGATTGTTCCAAGTTAAATAGTTGTTGATACCATTCGCGATCGCCCACTCCTGATTGTATGGGTTTCATAATACCCAAACTACGGACAGAACAATATTTTTGCCAATAGGCTGCTAATGCTGTTGTTAAAACAGTTTTGCCTGTTTCTGTATCTGTTCCAGTGATTAGTAGTGCGTTCAATTGTAATAGTTAATGGTTAGTAGATAGTAGTTAGTGGAGGAAGTTTGAATTATTACTAGCTGCTTCTTCTGTTTTAATATTGTCAATATATTATCGTTAAATCAACCTATCGAGAGTAGTTAACCACTAACAACTAACAATTTGTTAGTCAAGTTTGTAGTAAGGACTTAAGTCCTTATTTTTTAAGCACGCGCATTGCTTACTACAAACTCTCATCTTCTTTGCAATGGGTTAGACGTGCCATCAGTCGGTTGATTATCGGGATTTTGATTGGGAACAGGTATAAATGGAGTATTAGTAGGTGTTTCGGTGGGTGTTTCGGTGGGTGTTTCGGTGGGTGTTTCGGTGGGTGTTTCGGTGGGTGTTTCAGTAGGTATTTCGGTGGGTATTTCAGTGGGTGTTTCTGTTGGGGTTTCGGTGGGTGTAGGCTGAAGTGGGCTTTCTAATTGGATACTGAGGTTATAGTCGCTTTCAGTAATTCCTGGAGGTAGAGTTAAATCAATTGCATATCTACCATTAACTGGTAATGTACCTTGATAGAAAGTAGCATTTTTAGCAGAGTTGTTAATTGGTTCTCTATCTGGGCCTAAAACTGTTAATACAACACCGCTTTCTTGTGTTAACAATGCAATTATATTTTGCCCTTGCCGACCTCGGAATGTGTATCGGATGATTTGATTGTCTGTGATTGTACCCTCAACTTGGGTGACACCAGATGTATCTAAAGTGAGGCGTCTACTGACAATTGTCGGCTCGCTTGTCGTGGGTGTAACTGTGGGTGTGGGTGAAGTTGTAGAACCGTCAGGAACTACTGGAGAAGGAAAAGTTTGTGTTGGTACTTCAGTTGGTTGTGCTGATGGTGTCCCGCGAATAGTACGCACCACCGCCCAAGAGCCGATTCCTGCTATACTCACCACAGCAACAGTAATCAATCCAACTGCTAATGGATTATCCAAAAATGATTTACTGGCAGGTTCTGGAGTTGTGTTATTAGATGTATCATGCGTGGATGCTGATCCTGGATTAGGAGGGCGACCGACAGGGATTGTTTGTACGTTAGAGATTTTGGGGTTGGACGCAACTGGTATGGAGGCTGGAACTAGGGGTGTTTGTTGTCCTCCAGATGCTAATGCTTGTGCTACTTGGGTTGTATTTTGGAAGCGATCGCTCGGTCTAAAGCTCAACATCCGATTTAAAATCTGAGTCAAGTGTGGACTCACTACTACCCAGCGTTGCCAATTCCAAGTCAAGAGATTTTCATCAAATAATTCTTGAGGTTCTTTGCCACTCAGCAATACTATTGCTGTCACTGCTAGTGCATACAAATCACTGCTGGGGTAAGCTTGTCCTGTTTGCATTTGCTCACTGGGGGAATAACCCAATTTTCCGACATAAGTTGCTGGCACTGTCGGATTAGCAGATTGTAATCTTGTCGCGAGTTCTTTTACCACCCCAAAATCGATTAATACAGGCTGATTGTCAAGATCACGCAAAATAATATTGTCTGGTGAGATATCCCGGTGAATAATGCCTCGACTGTGAATATGTTCTAAGACTGGTAACAAAGAGCGCATCAAGTTTAACACTTCTTGTTCTGTGAATGCACTACCAACAGCTTTACGCTCATCCAGCAACGTATAGTATGTTTTACCAGCTACATAGTCTTGCACCAAAAACAATCGTTGGTCTTGTTCAAATCTTTCCCGGAATTTTGGTATTTGCGGGTGTTCTATTTGATATAAAATATTTGCTTCTCTGAGGAAAAGCTCTTGTGCCTTTTGCCAAGCAATAGGATCTGTTGTGTTAGGAATTAATTCTTTGATGGCACAAAGTTCGTTGAAGCGTCTCTGGTCTTCTGCCAGATAGGTTCTACCAAATCCCCCTTGACCCAGAATTTGAATAATTTGATAACGGTTTTGCAAAACAGTACCAGTTGAAATTGGTGGTTGCATCTTTTAGTTAATTGAGTGTAACGGCACTACTCGGAGGAACTCACCCGCAAAAATCATATCCAACAGTTGTAATTTGTCAAGTGTTGTAATTGTATGTATTTTAAATAAAATCTTAATACACTTGCTTATATCTATTTTCACTCTGCTTGAATATACTTACTCAAACCTAGCTAAAGCTGATTTGATTTTATCTTCCTCTTTTGGGTAGAAAATAGTAAAAAAGATCAAAAAATCCCTATTTTAGTTCCCGTTGCTTTGTGAGCTTCTATATAATTTCTTTTTCCTTAGTGATGGAAAAGTATCTCGCAAGTCTGGTAATCTATTTATTTGCAGCTAGTATCATAAAATATCTAGACGACTATAATTAATTCATTCATAGGTGTTTTTACCATTACAAGTAAACTAGAGTAATCTTCTCCTATCTGTAAATAGGGTGCAAAAAAGTAAAGTAGTCCGTCCAACAAATCTACATGAGACTTCAGGTTTTTAGAACGAGTTGAAACTCTCGACTACAGGTGTGAGCTAATAAAAGTGCGTTTACCACAAAAACAGAAAAATGAAAACCTTGTAGTTTCATGGAGGAATGTATCAAGTTTTGATGAAAGCTTCAACAAAACTCACAAATTTTTTTCGGACTATTGCTCTTAAACAATCTAAATATCTGATGATAATATTGCCATGAATGCACATCGAGGATCTGCTGTGCTAAGTACTGCAACTTTAAAACTGCCATCAACTGCAACAGGAATAGCTGAAAATCATCGCCTGCGGCTGTTCTCTGGTTCTGCTAATATACCCTTATCTCAAGAAGTAGCTCGTTATCTAGGCATGGACTTGGGGCCCATGATCCGCAAGCGATTTGCCGACGGAGAGCTTTACATTCAGATTCAGGAATCTATTCGGGGTTGTGATGTTTATTTAATCCAACCTAGTTGTCAACCTGTAAATGATCATTTAATGGAATTACTAATCATGATTGATGCTTGTCGGCGAGCATCGGCTCGACAGGTAACAGCAGTAATTCCCTATTATGGCTATGCTCGTGCTGACAGAAAAACAGCAGGAAGAGAATCAATTACTGCCAAACTGGTTGCTAACCTTATCACCCAAGCGGGTGCTAACCGGATTTTAGCCATGGATTTGCATTCAGCACAGATACAGGGATATTTTGATATTCCTTTAGATCACGTGTATGGTTCACCAGTTATCCTGGATTATTTAGTTAGCAAAGAACTGTCTGACATTGTAGTAGTTTCCCCGGATGTTGGCGGTGTGGCAAGAGCAAGAGCATTTGCGAAAAAGCTCAATGATGCTCCCTTGGCAATTATTGATAAGCGTCGTCAGGCTCACAACGTCGCTGAAGTGTTGAATGTTATCGGTGATGTGCAGGGAAAAACAGCAGTGCTAGTAGATGACATGATTGATACTGGCGGCACAATTACAGAAGGAGCCAAGCTACTTCGTGAAGAAGGAGCGCGTCAGGTATATGCTTGTGCTACCCATGCGGTATTCTCCCCTCCTGCAATTGAGCGCTTGTCAACCGGGATTTTTGAGGAAGTGATTGTCACTAATACAATTCCCATTCCAGAGAGCGATCGCTTTTCGCAATTACAGGTATTGTCAGTGGCGAATCTCTTAGGAGAAACGATTTGGCGAATTCATGAAGATAGCTCTGTAAGTAGTATGTTCCGCTAAGATCACAAATACTGTTATCACCATTACGGTTGTGCAGAAGACCGCAGGCTGATTTTTTGCCTGCGCTAACTGAATTTGTATATTTTCAGGGTGTCATCTTTTTACCAAACCAACCGCAAGCGATCGCCACTTTTGAGCGAAAATCGGAGGTCGCAAACTATTTCTATGTGTATTTATACTTACAAAATAAATTAACAATTGATTAACCAGCAGATAGATACATATCTCTTTTTGGAAAGAGGATAATGCTTGAGTTGAATTAAGCTAAGTGTTGAAAGACTGTGTTACTGTCGTGGATTTTGTGTCCGCGACAGCTTTATTATTATGATCATTTTAAGGCGATCGCTCCTTGCAAAGGTGATGCCAATATCAATCAATGATAAGGCACTTGCTAAAGTCTTTCTTAACAAGCGCCTTATTTTTTAGAAGCTTCTAAATGGTGCTACCACCATATCTATGTCCGTAACTGCGATCCTAGTGACGATCTCGGTGATGATCCTTGTGGTAACAATCCCACTTCTTACAATAACAATCTTTCCGACCACCGAATAAAAGCTGCTGTTCTTCTAAGGACACATCTGTCAGCGACTCATTTTTATCTATGGACAGATCTGTCAGTAACTCAAGATTGGTAAGTTGATATGGCATAACTAATGTTCTCCATTTCATTCATCATCTACTACAAACGCTACTGATGATCTCAGAAATAGATTTGGAGCGTCCAATTTGAAACCTTTATCATGTATACTGTCGCTCAAATTTCAAACGATAAAATATGAGCGGCACCGCAAGAACGTTCTTACTTTTCCAAGGCTAAAAGAATGTCGTAGTAAATGATCAAATCATTTACATTATTTAAACAACCATTACTTTTGTTTATTTTTTTGGACTTTTTACTTAAACTCAGCCTTTTCAAGGGTGGCGCGAAAGAATTCAAGATAATGTTCTGTTTATCTTGTCCCAGCCTAAAACTACCACTCATTTCCAGAGTTACAGAGGACGCCAAGGGAGTTCCTGGTGCGATCGCATGTAAGAAATAGCGCTGTACAGGTGTTGGTAATCCTGCAACCATATCTTCTGTAAAAACATTTTCTGTGGGTAAATCTGCTAGTTTTTGCCAGATTATACTTACTTCATTGTCATTTTTAATTCTCACAACTACCAAGATCAAGAATGCGATCGCTACTAATGCTGCAATACTGAGTAAGATTTTTGTCAACATTTCGAGTGAAAACCAGTCTGAATTAATTTCCAAATTAGGAGCAAAAAATGAGAAACTTTTGAGGAAGTGAACTATAGGGTTTTTTGAATGATGGAACTAAAGTTCCATAAAACGCGATCGCAAAGCCAGTAACCCTCGGTAAAAATGAGACAAAATCGTAAGTTCCCTCACATTCGTTACTCCCAACTTATTCAGACAACTCTGATTGTATTGGTATTGTTGATCAGTTTGGTGTTAGCACCAGTGCAAGCGCAATCTGTAAACTATGCACCTGTTGCTGTAGATGGTAGGTTGGTTTTTAGAGTCAGCAGTAATGAACAATCGAAAGCTCAAGAACGAGCTAACTTCATAAGTTCTCAGTTGCAAGCAGTTGTCAAATCCGATGAAGCACCTGATATCAAGATTGAACAACGCAACAATTCTCCAACCATCGTAGTTAATGGTCGATATTTATTGACCGTCACCCAGAACGATATAGATTCTGCTGGTACTCCCGAAGAACAAGCTAGGGTCTGGGTTCAAAAAATTGAGGATGCAATCCAAAAAGCTCAAAGCGAGAGAGGTGTCAATTTTATTCGCAATACATCAATTCTGAGTATTGTGATTGTGTTGATGGCGATCGCTGTACATCGGTTAGTAGGAATTGTATGGCAACTCACCCAAAACCGCCTCTCACAAATGCTAGTTTCGGCTGATTCCTCTAGCGATAATCAAATCCAAAATACATCAAGATTCCTGTTTAAAGCTACACTGCTGTTAGTACGAATAGGACTTTGGGTAGGGGTTGTTCTCTATATTACTAATCTCTTTCCTATCACCCGCAACTGGAGCTATAACATTGCGATCAGGATATTTAGTAGCCTCACATCTCCGATTTTTTCCTTGGGACAAAAGTCCTATTCTCTGACAAATATTTTAATTTTAATTATCTTGCTCTTGGGGCTAATAATCTTAGCAGGTACAGCAACAAACTTGCTACGCTCTCGCATTTTAAGTCGGATGCGAATCAGCAGAGGAGCGCAAGAAGCGATCGCAATTATTTGCAAGTATGCATTTATTAGTTTTGGTACAATCGTTTTGCTACAAATTTGGGGACTAGATCTTAGTTCTCTGACAATTGTAGCCAGTGCCTTGGGTGTGGGAATTGGTTTTGGCTTCCAAGACATTGCTAAAAACTTTGGTAGTGGAATTGTATTATTATTTGAACGTCCCATTCAAGTAGGCGATTTCATCGAAGTGGGTGAATACATGGGGACGGTTGAACACATTGGGGCGCGGAGTGTAGTCATTCGCACACTAGATCGAATTTCTATTATTGTTCCTAACTCCCGATTTCTGGAGACTGAAGTCATTAACTGGAGCCATCACAACCCTGTTTCTCGGATTCACCTACCAGTAGGTGTTGCCTATGGTTCAGATGTAAACTTGGTAAAAACAGCACTTATTGAAGCTACTACACATCATTCTGAAGTTCTCAAATTACCAAAACCTCAAGTTTTCTTTAAAGAATTCGGTGACAGCAGCTTAAATTTTGAACTACTTGTCTGGATTGATAAACCCCACCAACAAGCACCAATCAAAAGTGATATCTATTTTCTCATCGAAGCCTCTTTGCGAAAACACAACATTGAAGTTCCTTTCCCGCAAAGAGATTTAAATATGCGTACTGGCGACTTACCCATCAAATTTTCACCAGAATTAGAACAAGCTTTGTTGCGCTTGACTAAAGGATTTCATGGAAATGGGAAATCGGTGAAGTAGGGGATTGGGGATTGGGGAAATTTGAACTTCTAAAATCATATCTTGCATCAGCTTTTCATCCCGCCAATAAATAAATTTATTGGCTAATAGCTAAAGTCACAGTTTTCTCCTCCTAAAAATGAGCCGAGCCTTGCACAGCGCCCTAAAGGCGCTGTGCCACCACCGCGATCAATCACGGGGCTTGTTGAATAGGGAGCATCCCAATTTTTTCAAAATACCATAAAGCAAAGGGTTTAAACCCTTTGCTAATAGCGCAAGTCGTCTTCAGACGACTTCATAAAATCAAACAGTCTGCTTCAGCAGAGTTTCACTATGAGACTGCGATTTCAATCGCAGGCGTTTTTTGAACATTTGGGATGCTCCCGTTGAATATATATAAAGGCTCGGCTCATTTTTAGGTTCATTGAATCGAAGGTCAGATAAATCTGACTAGGACGATGTTTGAGTCCGTTTTAACGGACTTATGCTATTAGCCTCATTCCTTAATTCTGAGGCGGGATATGGGGTTGATGCAGGATATCAGTGAAGACGAAACTTAAACTTCGGAAGACGAAACTTGAACTTCGGAAGCTAAAGTCCAAAATTATTTGACTTAAATCTTTGTGTCCTTTGTGTTCTTTATGGTTGTCAAATAGATATTCTCTGAGTGAGGAAAGACTGATTCACTCAAAATTATGACACAGCAAAAGAAGACATATCGCTTCTTCGCACTATTACTGGCTACTACCTTACTTTGCTTGAGTATTTCACCAGTTTTAGCGAAAATTCCTAATCCTCCTGTTTCTACTTCCACCACAATCTTTTCTGGTTTACAACAAGGGAAAGCACTCTATGATAATGGACAGTTTGCACAAGCAGTACAAGTATTACAGCAAGCAGTTCAAAATTATCGCCAGCAGGGAGAGACAAAAAAACTTGCTGTGACTTTGAGTAATCTTTCTCTGGCTTATCAACAACTGGGTGCATGGAATCAAGCCAAGCAAGCAATTACAGAAAGTTTAAATCTTCTCAAAACTACAGACGATCGCAAAATTTTAGCTCAAACTCTCGATATTCAAGGTCGTCTGCAACTTGCAACTGGACAATCAGAGGAAGCCTTAAAAACTTGGCAACAGGCAGCAAGTATTTATACTCAGATAAATGATCAAAATGGTGTAGTGCGATCGCAAATTAATCAAGCTCAAGCATTAATCTCTAGTGGATTTTACCGTCGGGCAGAAGCAACACTTCTACAAGTAAACCAAAAATTGCGATCGCAAAATGATTCACCAGAAAAAACAGTGATGTTGCGATCGCTAGGCGATGTCTTGCAATTAGTGGGCAAATTTTCACAATCTCACACAGTTCTCGAACAAAGTTTAGCAGTAGCCAAGCGCTTGCAATCGCCTAATTATATTGCTGCGAGTCTTTTGAGTTTAGGAAATAATGCTCGCGATCGCCAGAACACACAGCAAGCGATTGACTTTTATCAACAAACAGTTAAAGAATCTCCCTCAACTCTGTTAAAAGTCCAAGCCCAACTCAATCTCTTGAGTCTACTAACTGAAGAGCAAAAACTAACAGATGCTCAAACTTTAGTACCACAAATTCAATCTCAACTCAACCAACTTCCTCCCAGTCGCGCCAGTGTTTACGCCCAGATTAATTTTGCTCAAAGCCTTTTGATTTTAGATTCTGTAGAGAACCAATCTAAAATTGCTCAAATTCTTACCAAAGCTGTGCAACAAGCTCGTAGTTTAAACGACCAACGTTCTTTAGCTTATGCTTTGGGAAGTCTAGGTAATTTGTATGAACAAACTAGACAGTGGTCTGAAGCACAAAAACTGACCGAACAGGCGTTAATTTTAGCACAGAGTAGTAATGTACCCGATATTGCTTACAGATGGCAATGGCAGTTAGGTAGATTACTAAAAGTACAAGGGGATATTCCAGGAGCGATCGCAGCCTATGATTCAGCAGTTCAAACCCTAGAATCGATTCGTAATGATTTGGTAGCAGTCAATCGAGAAGTACAATTCAGCTTTCGCGATAGTGTCGAACCAGTATATCGGCAATCAGTAGAATTACTGTTAAACCATCAACAAACGCAACCAGAAGAAAAAACTTTAGAAAAAGCACGCCAACGAATTGAAGCCCTGCAAATAGCCGAATTAGATAACTTTTTTCGGGAAGCTTGTCTAGAAGGTCAACGTATACTATTGGATCAAGTCGTAGACAAAGAAAATCCTACGGCTGCTATTTTATACCCAATTGTTCTTACCAATCAATTACAAGTAATTGTCAAAATTCCCAAACAACCCCTACAACACTACAGCACCCAAATTTCCCAAACAGAAGTAGAACAACTAATTGCCCAATTACGGCAAAATCTTCTAAATCCTGCGGCGATCAAAGCTACAAGAACTCAGTCACAGCAGGTTTACAACTGGCTGATCAAACCGATTGAGTCGCAACTATCAGCTAGCGGAGTCAATACTCTAGTATTTGTGCTTGATGGAGCGTTGCGTAATTTATCCATGTCTTCCCTGTATGATGGGAAACAATATTTGGTAGAAAAATACGCCACAGCGTTGAGCATCGGTTTGCAACTCTTAGATCCCAAACCATTACAACGACAGCGTTTACAAGCCTTAACTGCGGGGTTAACTCAACCACCACAAGCATACTCAGAATTCGCGCCCTTACCCGCCATCAAAACAGAAATTGAGCTAATTAGCGAATCAGGTATATCCACAACCAACTTGTTAGATCGACAATTCACCAGTAAAGAACTAGAGAAAAAAGTTAATACAAATCCTTTTAACGTCGTGCATTTAGCAACCCACGGTCAGTTTAGTTCCCGTGCGGATCAGACATTTATCTTAGCTGCCGATGGGCCAATTAACGTGACTGAATTTGATAGTATTCTTCGTAGTCGGGATGACATCAGACCGGAAGCACTACAACTATTAGTATTAAGTGCTTGTCAGACAGCAGTGGGAGACAAACGTGCGGCCCTTGGTTTAGCTGGTGCAGCTGTACGTGCGGGCGCACGCAGTACGATCGCCTCTTTATGGCAGATCGATGACGAATCTACGGCTCAGTTTGTTGGTGCGTTTTATCGAGAATTAAAAGAAACTAGTATTAGCAAAGCAGAAGCGTTGCGTCGCGCCCAGCTAAAATTGCTCAAGCATCCTAATTACAATGCACCCAGTTTTTGGTCTGCTTACGTACTGATTGGCAATTGGTTGTAACACTCTTATTGCCTGGTTTTCCATATAAGCTGTTAACTACAAATCATTAACAATTAATTCCTGAATCAGCAACAAATTTTTTGCGTAATTCTTGTAATTATGAACGACCTATATACAGCAGCATTAAATTTCGGGGAATGATCCATGTCACACCAAGCCTATCGTCTTGAAGATATCGCTTTAACACTGCCCATCACTAAAGCAGCCTTCACTACTGCCCAGCAGTTTGCTAATCAACTGCCATATCCTCAAACTAGGGAACGAGTCCGTTTGAATACTTTGTGTATATTAGCAGTTAATGATTATTTACAAATGATGGGTATTCCAACTAATTTGGCAGCTAGCGATAGTTGGAATCCGATTATCCGTTTGTGTGCTGATGTGGCTGATTTAGAATTACCAGGAATTGGGCGTTTAGAGTGTCGGTCTGTGCTATTGGATCAACAAATTGCTTATGTCCCCCCTGAAACTTGGGAAGAACGAGTGGGTTACGTGTTCGTGCAAGTCGATGAATCTCTGCAAGAGGCAAAATTATTGGGATTTGTCCCCAGTGTCGCCACCGAAGAGATACCTTTAACTAAACTGCAACCTCTAGAAGAGCTAATCGAACAACTAGCACCTGCTTTTGAATTACCAGTTCCAGAATTGGTGAATTTGAGCCAATGGTTTACAGGTATATTTGAGGCAGGATGGCAAACCATAGAATCCTTGTGGAATCAACCCGAAATATCGCCAGCTTTTGCATTTAGAAGCGGCAACTTGATTGAAGATGAAACTAATGATCAGCAAGAAGCAGTAGTCAGACGAGGAAAATTAATTGATTTAGGAATCCAGATTGCCAACCAACTCGTCATGTTAGTTGTAGAAATTAGTCCCAAAGCTGATCAACAAACCAATGTTCTAGTACAACTTTATCCTGCTAACAATCAAAAGTACTTAACACCAGAAGTTCAACTTACAGTCTTAGATAAATCAGGATCAGTGTTTTTGGAAGCCCAAGCGAGAAATGCAGACAATTATATGCAATTAAAGTTTGCAGGAGAACCAAAAGAAGAATTTACCGTTCAAGTAGCATTGCATGATGCTTGCGTAAAAGAACATTTTGTAATTTAGTCAATGGTTAAGAGTTAATGGTTAACAAGTCAAAAAGTTCTTAATTTTGAATTTTGTACGCCCTTGGCGTTCCCGAAGGGTATTTTGAATTTTGAATTCTCCGAAGGAGCTGACTCTCTAATTTATGGGTAAGTTAGTAGTTCTGAAATTTGCAGACGGTAGCTTTGAGCAAGGATTTGCCGTTACCTTACAAATTGGCGAAGAAGGTGAGTTACCTTCTTCAGAAATTGCAGGTAAGTTGCCAGCAGCAACAGAATTATTACAGAAATATAAACAATGGCAGTCTAGTTATTCAAAATTAGGCAGTCGTTATCGTCTGTCTGCTGAGAAGGTGCAAGTAACAAATGTATCGATCCTCAAAGACTGTGACAAAACTGCTCATACATTGCGATCGCATCTTAATTCCTGGCTACTAGCTGCGGAATTTCGCCCTGTGCGTGAGAAATGGCTAGAAAGATTATTGCCTACAGATATAGTACGAGTCATTTTACAAACAGATCATCGTGAATTGCAGCGTTTACCTTGGCATCTTTGGGATGTGCTAGAACGCTACCCCAAGGCGGAAATTGCCATAGCACCTCCAAGATACGAGCGTATTGCTGTCAAGAAAACTCATAATAAAAAAGTAAATATCTTAGCAATTATTGGTAATAGTCAAGGAATTGATACTCAAGCAGATACGGCTTTACTTCAAGCATTACCCACAGCTGAAGTCAGCTTTTTAGTTGAACCACAGCGTAAGGAATTAAATGATTATCTGTGGCAAAAAAATTGGGATATTCTCTTTTTTGCTGGACACAGTTCTAGCAAGGGAAATAATTATAGTGGCAAGATTTTTTTAAATAAAACTGATAGTCTCACAATTGACGAATTAAAATATGCTTTGAAAAAAGCAGTGGAACGGGGTTTACAACTAGCTATTTTTAACTCCTGTGATGGCTTAGGATTGGGAGAAAAACTAGCCGATTTGCACATCCCCCAGATGATAGTGATGCGCGAACCTGTTCCAGATTTAGTCGCACAAGAATTTTTAAAAGGTTTTCTAGATAGTTTTGCTGGTGGTGAACCTTTATACTTAGCAGTGCGAGAAGCACGGGAAAGATTACAAGGATTAGAAGATAAATTTCCTTGTGCTACTTGGCTACCAGTAATTTGTCAGAATCTTGCAGAATCACCCCCCACTTGGCAAGAGTTCACAGGCTGGATGATTCCAAGCAAGCCTATCAAGCGAACTTATAATTCTTCTAATTTATTACGTGTAATTGTTTATTTTTTAATTAATAGTGTATTTATTACTGCAATTCCTACTGGCTTGAAATTTTTGGAAGTTCTACAAAATTGGGATTTACAAGCCTTTGATTTGATGATGCGATCGCGTTCAGTTCTTATCAATGAAGCTCCCGATCCACGCCTATTATTAGTAACCGTTGATGATGCTGATATTGCAGCACAACGCCGCAGAGGCGAATTTTTGAAAGGGACATCTGTGTCTGATCAAACCCTCAACAAAGTTTTGGAGAAACTTCAACAGCATCAACCGCGAGCAATTGGACTAGATATTTACCGTGATTTCCCAGCAGAATCAGCAAATTTACTTCATCGTTTGAAACAAACTAATAACTTAATTGGAGTCTGCAAAGGCAGCGATACAACAATTAATACTAATGGCATTGAACCACCACCAGAATTTCCCCAACACCGTTTAGGTTTTAGTGACTTCGTTCATGATACTGATGGAGTGGTGCGTCGGCATTTACTATTTATGAACCAAGAAGCAACCTCACCTTGTCCTGCTTCTTATTCTCTGAGCTTACAATTAGCACTGCGCTATTTAAAAGCTGAAGGAATTAAACCAAAGTTTACTCCCAGAGGTGATTTCCAAATTGGTGATGTTAGTTTCCAACTCTTAAAACCACGAACAGGCGGTTATCAAGGTATAGACAATAACGGTGGTCAAATATTACTCAACTATCGTTCCTCAAACCGCATTGCTGAACAAGTAACATTGACACAACTGTTATCTTCTCCGATTAACCCCAACGCAATTAAAAACAAAATAGTCTTGATTGGTGTAACTGCTAAAGGTGATTTTCCAGATTATAGGGCTACACCCTACAGTACTGAATTAGACCAACAAATGCCAGGAGTATTAGTACAAGCTCACATGGTCAGTCAAATTCTCAGCGCTGTTCTAGACCGACGTCCACTCCTGCGATCATGGAATCCTTTCGCTGAAGTGATGTGGATTTGGGTTTGGTCAGTAGCAGGAGGATTACTAGCTTGGCAAATGCATCACTCTTTGACACGTTTGCTAATTTTTGTCGTAGTTGGCTCAGGAATTCTTTATATTTTCTGCTTTGGTTTATTCATCCAAGGTTACTGGGTTCCTTTTGTACCATCAGCTTTAGCACTCATAGGAACAGCTGGTTTGACAACAATTAATCAACAGCCAAAGTAATTTGTAATTTGTCATGAATCAGTTAACAGTTTAATTTGATAACTGATAACTGATAACTGATAACTGATAACTGATCCCCTTTCCCCAATCCCCACATTATGAAGTTAAATTTAGATCCAATTAAACTTTTTTTGGTGTTGACTCTCAGTAGCACCAGCTTATTGAGTAGTTTTTCGTTGGTTGTCGCGCAGTCAAAGCCAACTCAAACCTCACAACCAACTTCACCTCAGCCTCCTAAAAGCGAAACTCCCAAAGTTGATTTACCTAATTTGCCACCTGGTCCTCCTCCTGGAGGTCGTCGCTTTGGTGGAGCCAGAAGAGGTAGCTGTCCAGATGTTAAAACACCCCTAACTGCTTTAGTTCCCTCGACAGAGCAGCCGCCATCGGTAACAAATGTTTGGGGATTAACAACAGAAGAACATCCTCAGCTATGGTTTTATCTACCGTACACCAAGAGTTCTGGTTATCCGGCTGAGTTTGTCTTGCTTGACGATGAAACTAAAGATTCAGTTTATAAAACTGCGATCGCTCTACCAGCAAAAGCAGGTATTATCAAAGTTCCCGTACCTGAAAACGTTCCGTCACTGCAAGCTGGTAAACAGTATCGTTGGTTCTTCAACGTTTATTGTTATCCACAAAAGCAATCAACTCCTATTTATGTAGAAGGAGTCATTATCCGTAAAAATCCCACTCAAACCTTATTCAAGCAGTTACAAAAATCACAGCCAATCCAGCAAGTTAATATTTATGCTAACAATGGCTTTTGGTACGATGCGCTCACCACACTAGGACAACTGCGCCAAACAAATCCCCAAAATAATACACTTAAAACACAGTGGAGAGATTTACTAGCTGCTATTGGTTTAGGTGAATTAGCAATTCAACCATTGGTTCAACCGTAGTGCTGTTTCGGAAAAATGTGAAAGGAGAAGGGAGGAAGAATTTTCCTTTCTCCCTTGTCTCCAAATTTATTAGACCTAAATAGGAATTCTTACTATTAAGATAGTCAGAATTAGCATAGTTATAATCAAAAATCGTGCCAAATATCATACCTTAACCTTGAAGTATTTACATACTGCACTGAAAACTGTATCAGGTAGATGTATGATGCTATTTAGCCAGATATAACCAAAAGAAAAGCCAGAGTTGGCACGATAAATTCTACCTCTAGGATACAGTATAAGCATCTTGAGGAGGATGTTTTATACCCAGAAAATTCTATATATTTTTAATTCGGAGGTTAACACATCCTGCTCAAGGAGAAATTAGTTAATGAATTTTAAATTGATTTTGGGTTTATTCAAAGAAACATTTAACGAATGGCAAGAAGATAAAGCGTCACGGTTAGCAGCCGCATTAGCTT
This sequence comes from Pelatocladus sp., assembly GCF_059505505.1. Classification (NCBI taxonomy): domain Bacteria; kingdom Bacillati; phylum Cyanobacteriota; class Cyanophyceae; order Nostocales; family Hapalosiphonaceae; genus Pelatocladus; species Pelatocladus sp. The sequence goes on from NZ_JCACKS010000250.1 coordinate 29,202, forward strand.
ATTACACAATTTTTTCTATTGCCCCATTATTAATTATTGTGATTGCGATCGCAGGTGCAGTATTTGGAGAAGCAGCAGCCAGAAACGCAATTTTTGACCAACTTCAAGGATTAATTGGCGCTGCGGGTGCAGAAGTTATTCAAAATGCGATTGAAAGTGCTAGTCAACCACGAGCAGGAACCGTCGCCTCACTTATTAGTATTGTTGTTTTGATTTTTGGTGCAACTAGTTTATTTACAGAATTACAAGATTCTCTCAATACAATTTGGGAAGTAAAACCAAAACCAGGAAAAGTAGTAAAAAACATGGTTCGCCAACGCTTTTTATCTTTTGCAATGGTATTAGCTATTGGTTTTTTACTGTTGGTTTCTTTGGTAATTAGTACAATCTTGGCAGCGTTGATTAATTATTTTCAAACTCTATTACCAGGTGTTGATTTTCTTTGGCAAATTGTCAACTTTACTCTTGGTTTTATCATTACAACTTTATTATTCGGGCTAATTTTTAAAGTGTTGCCAGATGCCAAAATTGTGTGGAAGGATGTTTTAATAGGAGCTGCCCTTACCTCACTTTTGTTCTCCTTTGGTAGATATGCACTCGGACAATATTTAGGTAACAACACTTTTGGCTCTACCTATGGAGCTGCTGGCTCAATAGTAGTAATCTTAGTCTGGGTTTACTATACTGCTCAAATCTTGTTTTTCGGCGCAGAATTTACCCAAGTTTATGCCCGCAGATATGGTTCTTGCATTATCCCAGCCGATTATGCAGTTTCTCTAAAAGAAATAAGCAAAGACGACAAGAGGAAACACAGACGCGGGGGATAAGAGAGACATGGGGGACACGGGGGAGGTGGGGGACAAGGGAGACACGGGAAGGGGGAATATTTTTGGTAGATTTCTCCGCGTCTTCCACTCTCCACCTCACCGCGTTTTCTTCCGATCCCCAATCCCCAATCCCCAATCCCCAATCCCCTTTCCCCGATCCTTTAACCCACAGACCACTGTACAATATGACGGTTGTACTCTGTGGCGGACTGTGATTGAGCGTTATACCTTGCCTGAGATGGGCAATTTATGGACAGATGCATATAAGTTTAAAACCTGGTTGCAAGTAGAAATCGCTGTTTGTGAAGCACAGGCGGAATTAGGTTATATTCCAGCTCAGGCGGTTGCAGAAATTAAAGCCAAGGCGAATTTCGACCCCAAACGAGTGTTAGAAATTGAAGGCGAAGTCCGCCACGATGTCATTGCTTTCTTGACAAATGTCAATGAATATGTTGGTGATGCTGGACGCTACATTCATTTGGGTTTAACTAGTTCCGATGTGTTGGATACGGCTTTAGCATTGCAAATGGTTGCTAGTTTGGATTTGTTATTGCAACATCTGCAAGCATTAATTGATGTAATTCGTCAAAAAGCCAAAGAACATCGCTACACAGTGATGATCGGACGTTCCCACGGGATTCACGCCGAACCCATCACCTTTGGTTTTAAACTAGCTGGGTGGTTAGCGGAGGTATTGCGCCATCAAGAACGTCTGCAAATTTTGCGGAAAAGTATCGCTGTGGGTAAAATTTCCGGTGCAGTAGGAACCTATGCCAATATCGAACCGCGTGTAGAAGCGATCGCTTGCCAAAAACTCGGACTCCAACCCGATGCAGCATCAACACAGGTAATCTCACGCGATCGCCACGCTGACTTCGTGCAACAGCTGGCTTTACTTACAGCTTCCATCGAACGTTTTGCAGTAGAAATTCGCAACCTCCAAAAAACCGATGTTTTGGAAGTTGAAGAATTCTTTGCCAAAGGGCAAAAAGGCTCTTCTGCTATGCCTCACAAGCGAAACCCCATCCGTTCCGAACGCCTCACAGGTATGGCTAGAATCATCAGAAGTCATGCGATCGCAGCTTTGGAAAATGTTGCCCTTTGGCACGAACGGGATATTTCCCACAGTTCTGTAGAACGAGTAATTTTACCAGATTCTTGTATTTTGACGCATTTTATGCTGGTAGAGACTACTGACTTGATACAGAACCTCCTGGTTTATCCAGAAAATATGGCGCGGAATATGAACGTTTATGGTGGTGTTGTCTTTAGCCAAAGAGTCTTACTCACCTTGGTAGAAAAGGGAATCACCCGTGAAGAAGCCTATAAAATCGTCCAAGAAAATGCTCATACCGCTTGGAACAAACCGGAAGGCAATTTCCGTGACTTGATTAGCAAAGAGCCGCGTGTGACTGCAAAATTATCACCAGCAGAAATTGCAGCCTGTTTTGACCCACAGCATCACTTGCAGCATTTAGATCAAGTGTATCAACGCTTGGGGATTTAGTTTAGTGATTACCCGTACTCTGGCTTGAAAAAGGGTGTAGGGGTGTAGGAGGAGTTATATTTTAAGGGGATGTAGATGCTTGTTTCCTCCATCTCCCCTTCCCTCGCCTCCGGCATTGGTCAGGGGAGCGTCGTCAACTCGTTCGCACCTCGATCCGACGCTCATGCTCCGCATAGAGCGCGGGGCTGCTGCTACAAAAGCTCAATTCCCGAACCCAAATCCCTATTCCCTATTTTCACGACAGGTCTATAAATTACTTTTTGTGAATCTGTTCGTAATTAGCTCTCAAGGACTTGTAATAATGACTGGATATGAATGCACAAACACAGGTTTGAGAAATTCTCCTTATAATTTTTTTGCTATAACATCCGTAACCTAAAAATAGGGACTTTAATATTAAACTTGAATTTATTGTTCTATGATTGCTTAACAAAGCGCTTCCTTGGGAGCGCTATTTTTTTCTTTGTCAAAGATTTGGCATCAGTCCTGTACCATTGAAACCGGAAGCAATCTCTTCACAAAGAATTCTGCAATGATGTCTGTACGTCAAACTTTAGCCAAGCCTGATATTCAACTTTCTTATTTAGAGTGGAACCAAAATCAAGATCAGGAACCTTTATTATTACTTCATGGTTTAGCTGATCATGCCTTGGTTTGGTCTAGTTTGGGAGATTACTTAGCGCCACAGTATCATATAGTTGCACCTGATCTGCGTGGTCATGGTGAGAGTAGTAAGCCAGAAAAAGACTATAGCTTTGAGAGTGCGATCGCAGATCTAGAAGCATTGATGAATAAATTAGGATGGACAAGTACTCATGTTATCGCCCACTCTTGGAGTGGTAAATTAGCTTGCATTTGGGCTAGACAAAACCCAGAACGATTGCGGAGTATGATTATAGTCGATCCGATTTTTATCTGGCAAATGCCCAGTTTCTTGAGGGTGACATTTCCGATTTTGTATCGCTTCTTGTCGTTTCTCAAAGCGATGGGTCCATTCGCCAGTTACGAAGAAGCCGAAAAACAAGCCCGTCAGTTAACAGCATACAAAGGCTGGAGTCCCTTACAACAAAAAGTTTTCCAAGCAGGTATAGAACAAAAACCTGATGGTAGTTGGGGTAGCAAGTTTACAATAACTGCACGCGATCGCATTTTTGAAGAAGTAATGCAGGTTCCCGGTTTAACAGTCCCAATTCATATTCCCACCTTATTTGTCCAGCCAGAAAAAGGTGTTAACCGCCAAGAATGGCAACTTAAACCTTATAAAACATACCTCAAAAACTTACAACTATGCCAAGTTCCTGGTAATCATTGGCCATTTTTGACCCAACCTGAAGCCTTTAATCAAACTGTAAAAGATTATTTACAACAACAAGCAAGGGAAGATTATCTGATTCATAGAGAACATTAAAGCGTTTGTTCAATCCGCTTCAATGTTGCTTATTAACCTTCTTTCATCCATAGAGAACATCAAAGCGTTTGTTCAATCTGCTTCAACGTTGCTTATTAACCTTCTTTCATCCATAGAGAACAT